>NZ_KV789834.1:0-55084 GCF_001807705.1 Klebsiella sp. HMSC25G12
TAAAGACTTATCTCTTAAGATCCTGTCTATGAATGAACTATAACCACCCTTACACCTTTCTGGCGCAAAAGGCGGTGATATCTATTCCTATTACGCCGCAGGTTACCGGAGTGGTTAACAGCGTCACCGACAAAGCGAATCAGCGCGTCAAAAAGGGTGAGGTGCTTTTTACTATTGACCCGGCGCGCTATCAGGCGCGGGTCGACCGTCTGCAGGCCGACCTGGTGACGGCGCTGCACAGTATTAACACCCTCAAGGCGCAGCTCTCTGAAGCCCAGGCCAACACCACCCGCGTGTCGGCGGAACGCGATCGCTTATACAAGGACTATCAGCGCTACCTGAAAGGGAGCCAGGCGCGGGTGAACCCGTTCTCGGAAAGCGACATCGATAACGCCCGGCAGAATTATCTGGCCCAGGACGCGCTGGTCAAGGCGTCGGTGGCGGAGCAGGCGCAGATCCAGAGCCAGCTGGACAGCATGATCAACGGCGAACAGTCGCAAGTGGCCAGCCTGCGCGCCCAGCTGGCGGAGGCGAAATATAATCTCGATCAGACCACCGTGCGGGCGCCCAGCGATGGGTATATCACCCAGGTGTTGATCCGCCCGGGGACCTATGCCGCCTCGCTGCCGCTGCGTCCGGTGATGGTGTTTATCCCCGAGCAAAAACGGCTGATCGTCGCCCAGTTTCGGCAAAATTCCCTGTTAAGGCTGGAGAAAGGCGACGACGCGGAAGCGGTGTTTAACGCCCTGCCCGGGCAGGTGTTCCACGGCAAACTGGTGAGTATTTTACCGGTGGTGCCGGGAGGAAGTTATCAGGCGCAAGGGGCGTTACAGTCGCTGACCGTGACGCCGGGCAGCGATGGCGTGCTGGCGACCATCGAGCTCGACCCCAATGCCGAAATTGATGCGCTGCCTGATGGTATCTACGCGCAGGTGGCGGTCTACTCCGACCATTTCGCCCACGTCTCGGTGATGCGTAAAGTGCTGCTGCGGATGACCAGCTGGATGCACTACCTCTATCTCGATCATTAATGCGATCGGCGGCAGGTTGAGCGGGACGCTCACCTGCCTTTTGTCCTGCCCTGAGCCATACTCATATCTTTGTTGGCGATAATTTGTTGGCGATAAGGAGCAGGCTATGAAACTGATCGGCAGCTACACCAGTCCCTTTGTGCGCAAAATCTCCGTGATCCTGCTGGAAAAGCGCATCCCTTTTGAGTTTGTCAACGAATCCCCCTACAGCGAAAGCAACGGTGTGGCGCGCTATAACCCGCTGGGCAAGGTACCGGCGCTGGTGACGGACGACGGTGAGTGCTGGTTTGACTCCCCGGTCATCGCCCAGTATCTGGAGCTGCTGGGCGTGGCGCCGCCGATGATCCCCGCCGACCCCAGAGCCGCTCTCAGGATGCGTCAGCTAGAGGCGCTTGCGGATGGGGTGATGGAGGCCGCCCAGGCGCTGGTGCGTGAAAAGGCTCGCCCGGGCGCGCAACAGTCAGAGCAAGAGCTGCTCCGCCAGCGGGAGAAAGTGGCTCGCGGCCTCGACCGGCTGGAAGCCTGCGCGGCAGACGGAACGCTGCGCGGCGACGAGGTTAATCTGGCGACCATTTCCACGGCCTGCGCCATTGCTTATCTGAACTTTCGCCGGGTCGCGCCCGGCTGGTGCGCCACCCGGCCGCAACTGGTGAAGCTGGTGGATGCGTTGTTCCAGCGCGCCAGCTTTGCGCGTACCGAACCGCCGCGGACTTGACCCAGGCAGGTAACAGTTTGCGCAAGGAGGCGTTACAATCGCCGCTGATTGTTGACTCCCTCTCCCGTCGGGAGGGGGGAAAATAACTTACCGCCAGGCCCATTCATGACTACCGATATTCGTGCGCTTTATACCCGGCTTCCGGCCATTGACCGCTTACTACGCGACCCCGCTTTTTCTCCCCTGCTGGCGCAGCACGGCCATTCGCAGGTGGTGGCGCAGCTGCGCCAGATGCTGGATGAGGCGCGGGAACAGATTAGCCAACGGCAGACGCTCCCTGACTGGAGCCATGACTGGCTGCACGCCTGTGAGCAGCGGCTCACCGCCGGCCAGCGGAGCGCCCTGCGTCCGGTGTTTAATCTCACCGGTACGGTATTGCATACCAATCTGGGGCGCGCCATCCAGGCGGAGTCGGCCGTGGAGGCGGTTGCCAGCGCGATGCGCGCGCCGGTGACGCTCGAATATGATCTCGACGACGCCGGGCGCGGCCATCGCGATCGCGCCATTGCCGATCTGCTGTGCCAGATCACCGGCGCGGAAGATGCCTGTATCGTGAACAACAACGCGGCGGCCGTTCTGCTGATGCTGGCGGCCACCGCCAGCGGCCGCGAAGTGGTGGTTTCCCGCGGCGAACTGGTGGAGATCGGCGGCGCATTTCGCATTCCTGATGTGATGCGTCAGGCGGGTTGTCAGCTGCACGAAGTGGGTACCACCAACCGCACCCATGCCAAAGACTATCGCCAGGCGGTGAATGACAATACCGCGCTGCTGATGAAGGTTCACACCAGCAACTACAGCATTGAAGGCTTTACCAAAGCCGTCGACGAATCGGAGCTGGCGGCCATTGGCCGCGAACTGGACGTCCCGGTGGTGGCCGACCTGGGCAGCGGGTCGCTGGTGGATCTCAGCCAGTATGGCCTGCCGAAGGAGCCGATGCCGCAGGAGATGATCGCCGCCGGGGTGAGCCTGGTCAGTTTCTCTGGCGACAAGCTGCTCGGCGGCCCGCAGGCCGGAATTATCGTCGGCAAACGCGTGCTGATTGCCCGGCTGCAAAGCCATCCACTGAAGCGGGCCCTGCGCGCGGATAAAATGACCCTCGCGGCGCTGGAAGCCACGCTGCGCCTCTATCAGCACCCGGAGGTGCTGACGGAGAGATTACCGACGCTGCGCTTGCTCACCCGTCCGGCGGAAGAGATCCGCCGGCTGGCTGAACGCCTGCTGCCTGACCTGGCGGCACACTATGCTGACTTTGCCGTCAGCGTGGCAGCCTGCCAGTCGCAGATTGGCAGCGGTTCGTTACCCGTTGACCGCCTGCCCAGCGCGGCGTTGATCTTTACCCCGCATGACGGTCGCGGCAGCCGGCTGGAGGCGCTGGCTGCCCGCTGGCGCGCGCTGCCGTTTCCGGTGATTGGCCGCATTGATGATGGTCGGCTCTGGCTGGACCTGCGCTGTCTGGAAGATGAAACCCGGTTTATGGAGATGTTGTTACGATGATTATTGCCACCGCTGGGCATGTTGACCACGGCAAAACGACGCTGCTGCAGGCGATAACCGGCGTAAATGCCGATCGTCTGCCGGAAGAGAAAGCGCGGGGAATGACGATCGATCTCGGCTATGCCTACTGGCCGCAGCCGGACGGGCGGGTGCTGGGATTTATTGACGTTCCCGGGCACGAAAAGTTTTTGTCCAACATGCTGGCGGGGGTGGGGGGTATTGACCATGCGCTGCTGGTGGTGGCCTGCGATGACGGGGTGATGGCGCAAACCCGCGAACACCTGGCGATCCTGCAGTTGACCGGAAAGCCGACGCTGACCGTGGCGCTCACCAAAACGGACCGCGTGGCGGCCGCCAGGGTGGAGGAGGTCCGGGCGGAGGTCGAGCAGACTCTGCGCGAGCTGGGCTTTGACGCCGTCGCTTTCTTTCCCACCGCGGCGGCGGAAAACATCGGTATTGCCGAACTGCGCAGCCATCTGCTGCAGCTTGCAGAGCGCCCCCGCCCGCAGCAGCAGCGGTTTCGCCTGGCGCTGGACCGCGCTTTTACCGTCAAAGGGGCAGGGCTGGTGGTCACCGGGACGGCGCTCTCCGGTGAAGTACGGGTCGGGGATACTCTGTGGCTCACCGGCGTGAACACGCCGATGCGCGTGCGGGGTCTGCATGCCCAGAATCAAGCGGTTGAGCAGGCGCACGCCGGGCAGCGCATTGCGCTGAATATTGTCGGCGATGCACAGAAAGAGGCAGTGCACCGCGGCGACTGGCTGTTGTCCTCACCGCCGCCGGAGCCTGCGGAACGGGTGATTGTCGAGCTGCAGTGCCATACGCCGCTCAGCCAGTGGCAACCGCTGCATATTCACCATGCTGCCAGCCACATTACCGGCCGGGTGTCGCTCCTCGAGGACAACCTGGCGGAGCTGGTGCTGGATACCCCGCTGTGGCTGGCGGATAACGACCGGCTGGTGCTCCGCGATATCTCTGCGCGTATGACGCTGGCCGGCGCACGGGTGGTGACGCTGGATCCCCCGCGTCGTGGCAAACGTAAACCGGAGTATCTGCAGTGGCTGCACGCCCTGGCGGCAGTTGGCGCTGACGATGCGCCGGCGCTGGAGTTGCATCTGCAGCGGGATGCCGTCCGGCTTGAGCGCTTCGCCTGGGCGCGGCAGCTCAGCGAAGCCGGAATGGCCGCCCTGATCCAGCGACCGGACTATCTGCAGGCCGGACAGCGCCTGCTCAGTGCCCCGCTTGCCGCCCGCTGGCAGCGAAAATTGTTGGATGCCCTGGCGCGCTACCATGAGCAGCATCGCGACGAGCCGGGCCCTGGCCGGGAGCGCCTGCGCCGCATCGCGCTGCCGATGGAAGATGAAGCGCTGGTGCTGCTGCTGATTGAGCAGATGCGTGAGAGTGGCTTAGTCCACAGCCATCACGGCTGGCTGCATTTGCCGGAGCATAAAGCCGGGTTTACCGACGAGCAGCAGGCGGTCTGGCAGAAGGTGGAAACCCTGTTCGGCGACGATCCGTGGTGGGTGCGCGATCTCGCGCGCGAAGTCCATGTTGAAGAGTCCCTGATGCGCGCGGTGCTGCGCCAGGCGGCGCAGCAGGGGATGATTACTGCGATCGTCAAGGATCGTTACTACCGCAACGATCGCATTGTGCAGTTCGCCCAACGGGTGCGCGAGCTGGATCAGCTGCGCGGATCAACCTGCGCCGCGGATTTCCGCGACACCTTAAACGTCGGGCGTAAGCTGGCGATTCAGATCCTGGAGTATTTCGATCGGATTGGCTTCACCCGCCGTCGCGGTAACGATCATATCCTGCGCGATAAGGCGTTGTTTCTGTAATCATTCACGCCAGCTCCCCGGCGGACTTCGTGCAGGGGAGCTGGCGAAAAGAACTTGTTAAAACCGCTGCGTGAGACCGCCGAAGCAATTTCGCGTGAGCTGGGTTTCACGGTGCGTGAAGCGTCAGGCAAATGACCACATCCTGCAGGCCATCTGACAAAAAACAGCGCTGATTCCATTCAGGATCAAAGCGCGGGCAGGGACTATTCTGGCACCCTGCGGTTTTATCCCCAGGGAGCAGAGGATGAACCAGTTTCTTATTGCCAATGCCCAGCGGTGTATTGGCTGTCGTACCTGTGAAGTGGCTTGTGCGGTGGCGCACCAGCAGGCGCAGGATGTCGCCGCCCTGTCGACGAACCATTTCGCGCCGCGTATCCGGGTGGTGAAAAGCGGTGACATATCGACGGCGACGGCGTGCCGGCAATGCGAGGATGCGCCCTGCGCCAGCGTTTGCCCGCAAGGGGCGATTCAGCGCGACAATGACGTCTGGTGGGTCGACCAGCGGCGCTGCATCGGCTGCAAAAGTTGCATGGTGGCCTGCCCGTACGGCGCGATGACCGTTACGGTAGTGAAGGAGCAGGCGCAGGCGCTGAAATGCGATTTATGCCATCACCGCGCTGAAGGACCAGCCTGCGTGGCCGCCTGCCCGACGCAGGCGCTGCGGGTGATGGTTCCCGCGGAGCTGGAGGCGCTATGTGCGCAAAAACGCCAGCGGCTGGCGCTGGCGTGAGTGGGGGCGCTGACGGGCGTTAACCGCCCGTGGCGTCAGAGGCTATGCTTCCTGTTCGCGCCAGGCGAATTCAATCTCTTCGGCGAGAATTTTCACCCCGGCCTCAATTTTTTGCGGGTCTGGCACATAGTTCATGCGCATACACTGGTGAGTGTGCGGCCACGGCTTATCCAGACCCGGGAAGAAGTAATCCCCCGGCACCATCAGCACGCCGCGCTTTTTCAGCCGCTGATACAGCAGCTCGGTGGAGACCGGCAGGGCCTTAAACCATAGCCAGAGGAAAATGGCTCCCTCCGGTTTGTGGATCAGGCAGCGCTCCTCCGGTAAATAACGGCGAATAATGGCGATGGTTTCCTGCACCCGCTGGTAATAGAAGGGCTTGATCACCGTCTCTGACAGGCGCAGCAGATCCTGTCGTTTAATCATTTCGCACATCATTGCCGGCCCGATGCCGCCAGGGGCGAGGCTGATAATGCCGTTCATGTTGCTGATGGCGGTGATGATTTTCTCGTTGGCGATGATAATCCCGCAGCGGCTGCCCGGCAGGCCCAGTTTGGACAGGCTCATACACAGCACGATGTTTGGATTCCACAGCGGTCGGGCGTCGCTAAAGATAATGCCCGGGAACGGCACGCCGTAGGCATTATCAATCACCAGCGGGACCCCGTGCTGATTCGCCAGCGCATCCAGTTTGATCAGCTCTTCATCAGTGATGACGTTGCCGGTCGGGTTGGTGGGGCGCGAGACGCAGATCATCCCGGTCTCTTCCGTCACCTGCAGATGTTCAAAATCAACGTGGTATTTGAACTGGCCTTCCGGCAGCAGTTCGATGTTCGGCCGGGTGGCAACGAACAGATCCTCTTCCAGACCGGCATCGGCGTAACCAATATATTCCGGCGTCAGTGGGAACAGTACCTTACGCGTGGTGCCATCTGCCCGACGGCCTGCAAACAGATTAAATAAGTAGAAAAATGCGCTCTGACTGCCGTTTGTTAGCGCAATATTCTGTGGTTCGATCTCCCAGCCCAGCTCGTCGCGCAGCATGTTCGCCAGCAGGCTCAGCAGCTCGCTTTTGCCCTGCGGCCCATCATAATTACAAAGCGCATCAAGGGCTTTGCCATTATCCAGCATGTCGGACAGCAGCTGCTGGAAGTAGTCATTCATTTCCGGGATCTGAGCGGGGTTGCCGCCGCCCAGCATAATAGCGCCCGGCGTGCGCAGACCGTCATTAAGGTCTTCCATCAAGCGGGTGATGCCTGAATGACGGGTGAATTTGTCGCCGAAAAGGGAAAATGTCATCGCGAATAGTCTATCGGTGGTTCTGGAAAGTGGCTAACCATAACGCCAGCGCTAGCGTGGTGCAAATCGGCGGGAGGAGACGGCTTTTTATCTTTATCCTGTAAATTACTATTTTGTTAGCGTTTTGTTCTGAATGGCTCCCCGCCAGGGCGGAGAGCCACCTGTGGATTACTGCTGTTGTCCGGCCCAGATGACCATCACTTTGTCTTCACCGCTCTCACGCACGAACCCGTAACCACGCGGCATCGACAGCGTTGTCTGTTTGCCCATGCCGATTGCCGGATGGCGAGCGCGGAACTGACCGATCTTCTGCCAGTGAGTGACGCTGCGGGCCGCCTTGCCGTTAACATCCTGCCAGTTCATCTGCGAACGGGTGCCCTGTAGCGGGTCCGAGCCGGTGGGGCCGAACGGACGTGATGATTCGTCACCATAGAAAATCTGCACGGCGCCAGGGGCCAGCAGCAACAGCTCCGCCGCAGTGGTGCCGCCTTCGCGGAACAGGCGCGTATCGTGCGAGGAGAGGTAACTCAGGACGTTAAAGCTCTGCAGCTTGTCCGCCATTTGCTGCCAGGTGAGGTCAATATTGGCCATACAGGTCGCCGCTTTCGCCGCCTGGTCCTGGTAGTCGAAATTGATCATCGCATCAAAACCGTGGCGATAGTAATCGCTCTGCATCACCCCGTGTCCCCAGGCTTCGCCGGTCATCCAGAACGGCGCCGCATCCAGCGCTTTATCCGGATTGGCTTTTTTCCACTCCGCCAGCGCGGCGGTGGCCTGGGTTTTTAACTGCTGCCAGGCGTCCATCTCCACGTGTTTAGCGGTATCGACACGGAAGCCGTCGATGCCGTAGTCGCGCACCCACTGGCTCAGCCAGTGCGTCAGGTAGTCGCGCGGCGTATAGCCCGGGATCGCCTTCGCCGCGGTGTCCGGTTTATGGCTATAGAAGTTCGGCAGGCCTGAGGCTTCCTTCGATTCGGTTTTCAGGTCCGGCAGGAAGGCCAGCGACATGGTGAGATCGTCATATCCTGGGTTGTCATAATCGCCGATATCGGTGCGGATCCACTTCTTGCCCCACCATTTCTCCCAGCCGGCTTTGTCGCTGAAGTTGATATAGTCGTTAAAGCTGTGCCAGGTCTGGCCCGCGCCCGGTTTCCAGTCCGTCCAGCGCTCGCCAAGGGTTTTTTTCAGCTCATCGCCTTGCAGATACAGGGCACCGAACTGGAACTCCTGCATGTCGGCCAGGGTAGCGTAACCGGTATGGTTCATCACCACGTCAAACAGGATGCGTATGCCGCGCTTATGCGCTTCATCCACCAGTCGGCGGAGATCCGCTTCGGTCCCCATGTTGGCGTCCAGTTTCGACCAGTCCTGGGTGTAATAGCCGTGGTAGGCGTAGTGCGGGAAATCGCCCTTCGTGCCGCCGCCGACCCAACCGTGGATCTGCTCGAGCGGGGAGCTGATCCACAGGGCGTTAACCCCCATCTGCTGCAGATAATCCAGCTTGCTGGTTAATCCCTGCAGGTCACCGCCGTGGAAGGTGCCGATCTCCTGCATGCCGTCTTTATGACGGCCATAGCTGTTGTCGTTGGCCGGGTTGCCGTTTACGAAGCGATCGGTCAGGACGAAGTAGACAGTGGCATTGTGCCAGTCAAACGGCGCCGGGGCGGCGGTCTCGGCACGCTCGAGCAGCAGCAGGCCATTGCTGCCGAAGGCGGGCTGCAGGGTGATTTTGCCGCCGCTGACGGTCGCGACATTGCCGCTGTAGAAATCGCGGACCTTGCTGCCCTCGGCGAAGGTTTTGCTGACGTCGATGGTCAGCGGTTTTCCATCCCACTTCGGACACTGGCGGATCTGCGGCGCCGCGGCGCTGGCCTCTTTTTCCTCCAGCGAAATCATCATTGTCGGTGTGCCGGAGCGGGTATCCACCTCCAGGGTATACAACCCCTGGCGGAAGATACGCCATTGCGGCGGGGTGCCACGGCAGGGCTCCATGGACAGCATCTGGTTGAGCTTAATGCCGCCGGAAGGCTGCCAGCACTGCTGGTCAAAATTTAGCTGCAGAGGACGTGTACCCTTCTCAACCACTTTCTGGCTGATGAATCGGCCCGTCCCCTCTTCGGTAAAGGCAGGGAAGTCGGTGGTAGTCCAGGCGGCAAAGGCCATCCCAGGCACGAATAACGTGGCAAGCGCAGCGAGTTTCATTGCGGGATCCTGTGAGCGGTTTTTATCTAGTGTGCCTTGTTGCCGCACGGGTGAACTCCTCCTGGCCGGCGTTTTACCAGGAGGATGAAAAGGGGTGAGTGACACCGCTCAAAAAATAGGCTAAAAATGAGACGAAGCTAGCATTTTCGCACTGGCGATGCGGCGCAGAAACCGATTTCAGATGACACCAATTCGGAATTGGACTATTTCTGTTGATGCTCTCATTGCGTATTTTTGATACTATTAGCGATTCAGCTATCGTTTTTTTGTGAAAAACAAGGTGTTGGAATGCATATATCCGACCAGGAGACCTGATGATATCGAATCCCATACGACGATATGGGGCCGCCATACTTATGTTACTAACCTGTGTATTTTCAGGTAGTGTGTTGGCAACAACGCACACAGCAACAAAGAGTCATAAAGCCCCAACGGTTAAGAAGATCAGTAGTACTAAGGTAAGCAGTAAACAAGAGTATTCTCGCAATAGTGTAAAGAGCAGTTCACTTCCTGACTTGCGAAAATACCCTTCCGGAACACCAAGGAAAAAAGCGTTTCTCCGGACGGTCATGCCTTATATTACCAAGCAGAATCAGGCGATTACTGCGGATCGTAACTGGCTTGTTTCCAAGCAGTACGATGCTCGCTGGTCGCCGACTGAGAAGGCGCGCCTGAAAGATATCGCTGCCCGTTATAAGGTGAAGTGGTCAGGCAATACGCGTCATGTGCCCTGGAACGCGCTGCTTGAGCGTGTCGACATTATTCCGAACAGCATGGTAGCAACCATGGCGGCGGCGGAAAGTGGCTGGGGTACCTCCAAGCTGGCGCGTGAGAACAACAACCTGTTTGGCATGAAGTGCGGCGCCGGTCGCTGCCGCGGGGCGATGAAAGGCTACTCGCAGTTCGAATCAGTGGAGCAGTCGGTGCAGGCTTATGTCACCAACCTGAACACCCACCCGGCTTATTCTTCATTCCGCAAATCGCGCCTGCAGCTGCGCAAGGCGGATCAGGAAGTGACGGCCAGTACCATGATTCATAAGCTGAAGGGTTATTCGACCAAAGGGTCGAGCTACAACAACTATCTCTTCGCGATGTATCAGGACAATCAGCGGCTCATCGCCGCCCATCTGTAATCCGGATGCCCGGCCTTGTCGCCGGGCATTTTTTTGCCCTACAGCATCACCTCGCTGTGCCGGTCACGGTACTCCTTCGGCGTCACGTCGTACTCCTTCTTAAACACCGAATAAAAATATTGCAGCGATGGGTAGCCGCACATCTGTGAAATCTCATTGATCGACAGGCTGGTGGACACCAGCAGGCTGCGCGCCTTTTCCAGTTTCTCGCTGTGGATCACCGTGTGGATGGTCTCCCCGACTTCCTCTTTGAAGCGTTTCTCCAGATTGGAGCGAGAGATGCCCACGGCGTCGAGCACCTGTTCCACCTTGATGCCTTTGCAGGCATTGTTGCGAATGTAATGCATCGCCTGAATCACGGAGGGATCGTTCAATGACCGGTAGTCGGTGGAGCGTCGCTCAACGACACGCATCGGCGGGATCAGCTGGCGCTGCAGCGGGAGCACCTCGTTATTCAGCAGCCGGTGGAGTAATTTTGCCGCCTGATAACCCATCTGGCGGGTGCCCTGGGCGACGGAGGAGAGGGCGACGCGAGAGAGATAGCGGGTCAGCTCCTCGTTATCGATACCAATAACGCAGAGTTTCTCTGGCACCGGGATATGCAGCAGCTCGCAGGCCTGCAGGACGTGGCGGGCGCGGGCGTCGGTGACGGCGATGATGCCAGTTTGCGGCGGCAGGGTTTGCAGCCAGTCGGCGAGCCGGTTTTGCGCGTGCTGCCAGTTTTCCGGCGCCGTCTCCAGCCCCTGGTAGACCACGCCGCGATACTTCTCCTTCGCGACCAGCTGGCAGAAGGCATACTCGCGCTCTACCGCCCAGCGTTTACCGCTGGAGGTGGGGAGTCCGTAAAACGCGAAGCGGTGCACCCCTTTTTCCTTCAAATGGAGAAAGGCGCTTTCCACCAGCGCAGCGTTGTCCGTGGCAATATAGTGGACCGGCGGGTACTGCTCTGGCTGATGATAAGAGCCGCCGACGCCGACGATGGGCACGTGGACATCGGCTAGCAGCTTTTCAATTTCGGGATCGTCATAGTCGGCGATAACGCCATCGCCCAACCACTCTTTGATGTTTTCGATTCGTGCCCGAAAATCCTCTTCAATAAAGATATCCCACTCCAGCTGGGAGGCTTGCAGATACTCGCCGACGCCCTCAACCACCTGGCGGTCATAAGCTTTGTTGGCATTGAATAACAGCGTAATACGGTGACGCTTTTCAAACATAGATAATGTTCCTGCTCTAACCCCGGTCATACCCCTTCATTCATGATGTTGCCGATGGCCTGGCTTCCTCACTCACCCGGGCCACGTACGCCGGTACGCAGCCCGGGGGCGCCGTCTGCAACCCGAATGCTGTTGGGTATACACTACCGGCTAATGCCCGAGATATTTCAAGCGCCTTGTGGCGAAGTTTGGCGGTAGCGCAAAGAATTCAGACATTCTCCAGAGAGTCTCTCCTCACGCGCGCCGCTTGGTGGCGGAGTCCATCCACACCGCCAGCAGCAAAATGGCGCCTTTAACGATATATTGCCAGAAGGTGGCGACGTCCATCATGCTCATGCCGTTATCCAGGGCTGACATAATAAACGCCCCCATTACCGCTCCGGCGACGCTGCCGATGCCGCCCGCCAGGCTGGTGCCGCCGATGACGCAGGCGGCGATGGCGTCCAGTTCGGCGATATTGCCCGCCGAGGGCGACCCGGCGCCGAGGCGCGAGCTGAGGATCAGCCCGGCAATGGCGACCATCAGGCCGTTAATGGCAAACACCGCCAGCTTGGTACGCTCGACGTTGATCCCTGAGAGGCGGGCCGCCTCCAGGTTGCCGCCGATGGCATAGATGCGACGACCAAAAGCGGTGCGGGTGGCCATAAACAGGCCTGCCAGCAGCAGGGCAGCGAGGATCAGCACCGGGGTCGGCACGCCACGATAGTCATTGAGCAGCCAGATTGCGCCCAGCACAATCACCGCGGTAATGGCCTGGCGGCCAACGGCGGCGGTGGAGGATGAGGTCGCCAGACCTAACGCCTGACGGCGCATCCGCCCGCGCCACTGCCAGACGATAAAGGCCGCCATGCCGACAACGCCGATGCCAAACCCAATACCGTCTGGCAGATAGCTTTGGCCGATCTGCGCCATCGCCGGGCTGGTGGGCGAGACGGTGGTCCCGTTGGTGATGCCGATCAGAATGCCGCGAAACGCCAGCATCCCGGCAAGGGTGACGATAAACGAGGGAACCTTGCGATAGGCCACCCACCATCCGTTCCACGCCCCGAGCAGCAGGCCCATCACCAGGGTCACCAGGATGGTGAGCGGCAGCGGCCAGCCGAGCCAGACGTCAAAGATTGCCGCGGCGCCGCCCAGCAGCCCCATCATCGAGCCGACGGACAGGTCGATTTCTGCCGAAATAATCACAAACACCATGCCAACGGCGAGGATGCCGGTGATGGCCGTCTGGCGCAGCAGGTTGGAGATATTGCGTGCGCTCAGGTAGGCACCATCGGTAACCCAGGTGAAAAACAGCATAATGACGACGATGGCGGCGATCATCACAAAGACCTGGAGATTCAGCCCCTTCAGCGCCGGCAAGGCGGCGGGGGCGGTTGGGGTGAGTTTGATTTCAGACGACGTGTTCTTCGACATGGCGTTCGCTCCTCAGCGCGGCTTCCATCACCTGTTCCTGGGTCAGATGTTGATTAACCAAATTGGCTTTTAGTCTGCCTTCGTGCATAACCAGCACCCGATCGCTGAGACCGAGCACCTCGGGCAGTTCTGATGAAATGACAATGACCGCGATGCCCTGCTGCACCAGCTGGTTAATCAGTTTATAAATTTCATACTTTGCCCCGATATCGATGCCACGGGTGGGTTCGTCGAGGATCAGAATGCGCGGATTGAGCAGCAGACAGCGCGCGAGTATCGCCTTTTGCTGGTTGCCGCCGCTCAGGCGGCCAATCGCCAGTTCCGGTGAGGAGGTTTTAATTTTCAAACGCTGAATGGACTGCTGAATGCAGTGCTGCTCGGCGGCGTCGTCCAGGCTGCTCATCGCGCCGGTGAACTGGTTGAGCGCCGCCAGGGTAATGTTTTTGCCCACCGCCATCACCGGCACGATGCCGTCTTTTTTGCGGTCTTCCGGCACCATGGCGATGCCGTGGGCAATGGCCTGCTGGCAGTTAGAAATGCTCACCGGCTGGCCATCAATAAAGATCTCCCCTTGCCAGCGCCCCGGCCAGACGCCGAACAGGCACTGTACCGCCTCGGTACGTCCGGCGCCGACCAACCCGGCGATGCCGAGGATTTCCCCGCGACGCAGGGAAAACGAGACGTCATTGACGCGTTTAATATGGCGGTTTACCGGGTGCCAGGCGGTTAAATGTTCGACCCGCAGGATCTCCTCGCCGTGGGCGTGCGGCTCGCTGGGATAGAGCGCGGTGAGCTCGCGGCCGACCATCATGGTGATGATATCGTCTTCGCTCATGCCGCTGGCGTCGCGGGTGCCGATGTGCTGGCCATCGCGGATCACGCAGATCGTGTCGGAGATCGCTTTGACCTCATTGAGCTTGTGAGAAATATAAATGCAGGCGATACCGTGGTTTTGCAGATCGCGAATGATCGTCAGCAGCGTCGCGGTCTCTTGTTCGGTTAAGGAAGCGGTCGGTTCGTCGAGGATCAGCAGACGAACCTGTTTATTCAGCGCCTTGGCGATCTCCACCAGCTGCTGCTGGCCAAGGCCGAGGTCGCCGACGCGGGTGTCGGGCGAAATGGGCAGATTGACCTGCGCCAACAGCTTCTGACAGCGCAGCGTCATGGTTTCATAATCCAGCAGACCGTGGCGGGAGATCTCGGCGCCGAGGAAAATATTCTCCAGCACGGTGAGATGTTTCACCAGCGCCAGCTCCTGGTGAATAATGGCGATGCCTTTGCGTTCGGTATCGCGAATATGGTTTGCCTGCAGCGTTTCGCCGGCAAAAATAATCTCGCCCTCATAGCTTCCGTGCGGATAGATACCGCACAACACCTTCATCAGCGTCGATTTCCCCGACCCATTTTCACCGCATAACGAGACCACCTCACCCGCGTTAAGACGCAGGCTGACGTTATCCACGGCTTTAACGGCGCCGAAGGTTTTGGTGATGTTCTTCATTTCGAGTAGCCAGGCCATAAAGACTCCGCAAAAGTGATATCCGGCGGGATGAAAATGACGCCCCGGAGCGGGGCGTCAGCCATTACAGTTCACTCTTTTTATGAAAACCGTCTTTAATCACCGTGGCGTCGATATTCTCTTTATTTACCTCAATGGGCGTTAACAGGCGCGAAGGGACGTCTTTTAAGCCGTTATTCAGCGTGGTATCGGCCTTCGGCTGCTTATCGTTACCCAGCTCAACGGCGATTTCAGCGGCGTTGGTGGCCAGGGTGGTAATCGGTTTATAGACGGTCATCGTCTGAGTACCGGAAATAATGCGCTTCACACCCGCCAGATCAGCATCCTGACCGGAGATCGCCACTTTACCGGCCAGCCCCTGGGCGGTTAAGGCCTGGATGGCGCCGCCGGCGGTGGCGTCATTGGAGGCGACCACGGCATCGATCTTGTTATTATTCGCCGTCAGCGCGTTTTCCATTATTTTCAGCGCGTTCTCCGGCAGCCAGCCGTCAACCCACTGATCGCCGACAATCTTAATTTTGCCTTCATCCACATACGGTTTGAGGACCTTCATCTGCCCGGCGCGGAACAGTTTGGCGTTATTATCCACCGGCGAGCCGCCCATCAGGAAATAATTACCCTGCGGCACTTTGTCGACCAGACTTTGCGCCTGCATTTCACCGACTTTTTCATTGTCGAAAGAAATATAGAAATCAATATCAGCATTATTAATCATACGGTCATAGGCCAGGACTTTAATACCTTCCTGTTTGGCTTCTTTAATCACGTTGCTGAGTACCTGACCGTTATAAGGAATAATGACTAACACATCGACGCCGCGGTTGATCATATTTTCAATTTGCGACATCTGCGTTTCTTCATTGCCGTTGGCGGACTGGACAAAAACTTTGGCGCCTAAGGATTCCGCTTTATTGACGAAAATATCACGGTCTTTCTGCCAGCGCTCCAGACGCAGATCGTCGATGGCCATGCCAATCTTCACTTCTTTCGCCATCCCCGCCATGCTGGCGAGCAGGAGGGAGCTGGCGCAAAGTGTAAGGCAAAGGTTCTTTATCTTCATAATAATGATACCTTTTTTGTAAGGGTAGATAAGACGAACGGAAAAATAATGTTTGATACATGAGGTTGCGGATACGTTACAGATTCTTAACGCGGAAAGCAGGGCTGGCAATTACCGGTTCTTATTTTGCCGTTATGAAATTTCGTTTAATGTGCAAATTATGACGGCGATCGTATTTTATTCATGCACACTCTTATTATTGCACTGGACTTGTCCGACAAGGCACGGAGAAGGCGGAAGTATATTATTTTTTGCGAGCTGGCGCACGTTTGTGGATTCTCTCAATGGCGGTGTGAAATAACGTAATTGAGGAGATGGAAAGTGAAATTCTATATTGGCTTAAACCCGTCATACTTCAAGTTGTAGGTGGGTTGGTGACATTCGTTGCTCCGACCTCTTGCTGGTACCAGCGCCTGGAGGTTCACGCTCTTGCCGCCTTCCTGCAACTCGAATTATTTAGGGTATCTGATTGGTTATTCGCCGCATCTCTGAATATGGAGTTCTCTATGCAGACCTATTTCGATCAACTCGATCGCGTTCGTTACGAAGGCCCGAAATCCACTAACCCGCTGGCTTTCCGTCACTACAACCCGGATGAACTGGTGCTGGGCAAACGGATGGAAGATCATCTGCGTTTTGCGGCCTGTTACTGGCATACCTTCTGCTGGAATGGCGCCGATATGTTTGGCGTGGGCTCCTTCGACCGTCCATGGCAGCAGCCTGGCGACGCCCTGGAAATGGCCAAACGTAAAGCCGATGTGGCGTTTGAATTCTTCCACAAACTCAATGTGCCTTACTACTGCTTCCACGATGTCGATGTCTCGCCGGAAGGCGCCTCGCTGCAGGAGTACAGCAATAACTTCGCCCGCATGGTCGAGGTGCTGGCAGAGAAACAGCAGCAGAGCGGCGTGAAGCTTCTGTGGGGGACCGCAAACTGCTTTACCAACCCGCGCTACGGCGCCGGCGCGGCCACCAACCCGGATCCGGAAGTGTTTAGCTGGGCGGCCACCCAGGTGGTCACCGCCATGAATGCCACTCATCAGCTGGGAGGCGAAAACTATGTGCTGTGGGGCGGTCGCGAGGGCTATGAAACCCTGCTGAATACCGACCTGCGCCAGGAGCGTGAACAGATTGGCCGCTTCATGCAACTGGTGGTGGAGCATAAGCATAAAATTGGCTTTAAAGGCACGCTGCTGATTGAGCCCAAACCGCAGGAACCGACCAAGCATCAGTATGACTATGATGCCTCTACCGTTTACGGCTTCCTCAAACAGTTTGGTCTGGAAAAAGAGATTAAACTGAATATTGAAGCTAACCATGCCACGCTCGCCGGCCATTCGTTCCATCATGAAATCGCGACGGCCATCGCGCTGGGGCTGTTCGGCTCCGTCGACGCCAACCGCGGCGATCCGCAGCTGGGCTGGGATACCGACCAGTTCCCGAACGCGTCGAAGAGAATGCGCTGGTGATGTATGAAATTCTTAAAGCGGGCGGCTTCACCACCGGCGGCCTCAACTTTGATGCGAAAGTGCGCCGGCAGAGTACCGACAAATACGACCTGTTCTATGGTCATATTGGCGCGATGGATACCATGGCGCTGTCGCTGAAAGTTGCGGCGCGGATGATTGAGGACGGTGAGCTGGATAAACGTGTGGCCAGACGCTACGCCGGCTGGAACGGTGAGCTGGGGCAGCAGATCCTTAACGGGCAGATGACCCTCAGCGACATTGCCCAGTATGCCACTCAGCATCAGCTGGCGCCGCAGCATCGCAGCGGCCAGCAGGAACAACTGGAAAACCTGGTCAACCATTATCTGTTTGATAAGTAATCATGCGGCGGCGCCCGGCGTGACCGGCGTCGCAACCAGGATGCTCTGTTCGCGCCACGCTTAGCCGTGGCGCGCGTTTAAGGAGAGGTAGTATGTATATCGGCATCGATCTGGGAACATCGGGCGTCAAAGCCATTCTGCTGAATGAGCAGGGTGAGGTAGTGGCATCGCATACCGAAAAACTCACCGTCTCGCGTCCGCATCCGCTGTGGTCGGAACAAGATCCCGAACAGTGGTGGCTGGCGACAGACACGGCGATGAAAGCCCTGGGCGCGCAGTATAGCCTGCGCGACGTGAAGGCGCTGGGCATCGCTGGTCAGATGCACGGCGCCACGTTGCTGGATAAATCGTTACAGGTGCTGCGTCCGGCCATTTTATGGAATGACGGCCGCTGCGCCGAAGAGTGCCAGCTGCTGGAGGAAAAAGTCAGCGCTTCCCGGCAGATCACCGGCAACCTGATGATGCCGGGCTTTACGGCGCCGAAGTTACTCTGGGTGCAGCGCCACGAGGCGGCGGTGTTCAACCAGGTCGATAAAGTGCTGCTGCCGAAGGACTATCTGCGCCTGCGCATGACCGGCGAGCTTGCCAGCGACATGTCTGACGCCGCCGGTACGATGTGGCTGGACGTCGCCCGGCGTGACTGGAGCGATGAGATGCTCGCCGCCTGCGATCTCAGTCGGGATGCGATGCCGGCGCTGTTTGAAGGCAGCGACGTCACCGGGCAACTGCGACCTGAGGTGGCGCAGGCGTGGAATATGCCGCAGGCGCTGGTGGTGGGCGGCGGCGGCGACAACGCCGCAGGCGCGGTCGGGGTCGGAATGGCCGACGCCGGCCAGGCAATGCTGTCGCTGGGCACCTCAGGCGTCTACTTCGCCGTCAGCGAAGGGTTCCTCAGCAAACCCGAAAGCGCGGTGCACAGCTTCTGCCATGCGCTGCCGGGCCGCTGGCATCTGATGTCGGTGATGCTCAGCGCGGCCTCCTGCCTGGACTGGGCGGCGAAATTAACCGGCCTGGCCAGCGTGCCGGCGCTGATCGCGGCGGCGCAGACGGCGGATGAAAGCGCCGGTCCGGTGTGGTTCCTGCCCTATCTGTCGGGCGAACGCACGCCGCACAACAACCCGCAGGCCAAGGGCGTCTTTTTTGGCCTGACGCATCAGCATGGGCCGGCAGAGCTGGCGCGGGCGGTGCTGGAGGGAGTGGGCTATGCGCTGGCGGATGGCATGGACGTGGTACACGCCTGCGGCATCAAGCCGCAGAGCATCACGCTTATCGGCGGCGGGGCGCGCAGCGCTTACTGGCGGCAAATGCTGGCGGATATTAGCGGCCAGCAGCTCGATTACCGTACCGGGGGCGATGTCGGCCCGGCGCTGGGGGCGGCCCGGCTGGCGCAGCTGGCGGTGCACGACGAGGCAGACCGCGCCGGGCTGCTGAAGCCGCTGCCGCTTGAACAAGCGCATCGCCCGGACGATCGCCGTGTGGCCCACTATGCGCCACAGCGGGAAACCTTCCGCCAGATTTATCAGCAGCTGAAACCGCTGATGTCTTAGCCTCAGTCCGTCCGGCAGCGCCGGGCGGATTCCCTCCCTGAATGTCCCAGCTACATCCATCCAAAAAAGCGTATTTGTTTATTCCGAAATCTCCGCTTTCCGGTGCGTAACCTGCGGCATCGCCGGGGGAGTCGGTCATAATCAGCCCCTGTCGACCAGGGAGGTGAGATGAACACAAAACGCAATATTGCCAGGGTGATGATGGCAGCAGGATCGCTGGTTTATCTGCTCGGTATCTGGCGAACCTGCCCGTTGTTTAGCGGTAAAGGTTATTTTCTCGGCGTACTGGTGATGGGGATGTTTGCCGTCCTCGCCCATCAGCGCGCCAGCCAGTGGCAGGAACAGGACGACGGCTTTATTGCCTTATGTCGGCTGGTGCTGCTGCTATCGGTCGGCCTGCTGCTGGTTGGCGCCTGGTATGTGCCGGCAGACTGGCATGAAAAAGCCGTCTATATCGCGGCATGGTTTGTCTGCTTATATGGCGCATCGGCAACCCCCGAACGGACCCGCGTCGCCCGGGCGATGCAAAAAACGGAATAAGCGCCGCTCCGAGGCGCGTAAAAGGTAAAAAGTGATGGAAAACAAGCACGCGACGTATTCTCCGGCGTTTCATTTGATCTCCTGGATTGCCCTGATCGGCGGCATCGTCACCTATCTGGTGGGGCTGTGGAATGCCGATATGCAGTTGAATGAGAAAGGCTATTATTTTGCTGTCCTGGTACTGGGGCTGTTTGCCGCGGCATCTTATCAAAAGACGGTGCGCGATAAGTATGAAGCCATTCCGACCACCTCGCTGTACTACACCACCTGCCTGGTGGTCTTCGTTATCGCTGTAGGTCTGCTGGTTATCGGACTGTGGAATGCCACTCTGCTGCTCAGCGAGAAAGGGTTCTATGGGCTGGCGTACTTTTTGAGCCTGTTTGGCGCTGTTGCGGTGCAGAAAAACGTGCGTGATGCCTGGGACCCGACGCGCTTACGGGAACCTCTCAGCGTGACGGAAGAGGGGCCTGAGTCGTAACTCGGGCCCCTCCGGGTGGCGGACAGTTAGCTGACCAGCCGGCGGCTATCAATCCGCTGCACCAGGCCTGACAGCAGCAGGCTGCCGAGCAGGGCGGCGCTAAATATCCACACAATGTCCAGCAGCGGCCAGCGGGACAGCTCCAGATGGCTGGCGCGCAGCGCATGCACTATCAGGGCATGGAAACCGTAGATCCCCAGTGAATGTCGCGCAATGCAGGCGATACCGGGCAGGGGACGCGCGTTAAGCCAGTTTTTGGCCAGCGTCAGCAGGGCGACCGCGCAAACGAACACCGCCGGCCCGCAGTAGAGATACCAGGTGTCGCCAAAGTCTCCGCGCCAGCGCAGCTCATGCAGCGTGCCGCGGGAGATAACCCACACGGCGGCGATGAACAGCGCGGCGCAGAACGGGGTCAGCCATTTTTTATTGGTGTCCAGGGTGCCAATGGCCCTGCCCAGCACGCCGTAGAGCACGTAATAAAAGGTATCGCCGTTGATATAGAGGTTGACTGGCAGCCACTCAATCCCGGCGGCTTTGACGCTGACCATATTGGGGTTGGCCAGAATACCGAGGATCGCCATCAGCGCCAGCAGCATTTTACCGCTGACGGACTTAACCTGAATCAGCGGCGAGAGCAGGTAGATGACGGCGATAGCAAAGAAAAACCACAGGTGGTAGAAGACGGGCTTCTGCAGCAAATTCTTTAACGATAGCTCGACGTTGATATGGGTAAACAGCGCGATATACAGCAGAGACAGCGCGCTATAGAACGCAATGCACAAACCAATTCGCCAGAAATGGCGCGGCTGGGCGCTGCGCTCGCCAAAAAACAGGTATCCCGAGATCATAAAAAACAGCGGCACGCTGACGCGGGAGGCGGAATTGAGCAGATTGGCGATGTCCCATTCCATAAGGGTGATGGCATGCGGATGAGTGATATACCAACTGGTACTGTGGATCATCACCACCATCATGCAGGCGATACCGCGCAGGTTGGTGATCCAGTGTATCTTTTCTTGCATCAGTCCCTCAAAGTCTGCTGGCGAAATAAGGTCTGACCCGCCTTATGTCCCGGTGTCGCAATAGATTAGTCTGAGTTTTCGGTCACAGACTTGTCGCGGTTTTATGATATTCGCAAAATACCTGTAATACTGAATCTTTACGATAACAACTTGCTAACAAGGCGGTGGAGGAGTACGTGGTGAAAGGTGTTGTTTCCGTTATGCTGGTGCTGCTCCTCGCGGGCTGCAGCGAGACCATTTCTCCCCCGGCGCAAAAAGCGCAGCGCGCACGCATTACCCCGCAAACGACGCTCAATATGGCCCAGCTTTGCAAGGATCAGGCCGCTATTCGCTACAACACGCAAACGCAGCTCGTTGACGTGAACCATTTTGAACAATTCCAGGCGAGCTATGAGCTTTCGGGGCGGACCGGCAAGAATGAGCGTTTCATCTGTTCCTTTGACCCGGACGGCCAGTTTATGCATCTTTCGATGCGCTGAATCGACCCCGGCTGGCGTAAATTTCGTCCGTTTTCCTGAAACAACGCCGTTTCGTACTGTATATCTCGCAGCCAGCGGGTATACTGACTCCTTCCTTTAAATCCACACGTATCCAGCACGAAATCATATGCAAAAGTTTGATACCAGGACCTTCCAGGGCCTGATCCTGACCTTACAGGATTACTGGGCTCGTCAGGGCTGCACCATTGTTCAACCACTGGACATGGAAGTCGGCGCCGGCACCTCTCACCCGATGACCTGCCTGCGCGCGTTAGGGCCGGAGCCAATGGCGACCGCCTACGTGCAGCCTTCCCGTCGTCCAACCGATGGCCGCTATGGCGAAAACCCGAACCGTTTACAGCACTACTATCAGTTCCAGGTGGTGATTAAGCCCTCTCCGGACAACATTCAGGAGCTGTACCTCGGATCGCTGAAAGAGCTGGGTATGGACCCGACCATTCACGATATTCGTTTTGTCGAAGACAACTGGGAAAACCCGACGCTGGGCGCCTGGGGTCTGGGTTGGGAAGTGTGGCTCAACGGCATGGAAGTGA
Organism: Klebsiella sp. HMSC25G12; assembly: GCF_001807705.1. Taxonomy (NCBI): domain Bacteria; kingdom Pseudomonadati; phylum Pseudomonadota; class Gammaproteobacteria; order Enterobacterales; family Enterobacteriaceae; genus Klebsiella; species Klebsiella sp. HMSC25G12. The sequence goes on from NZ_KV789834.1 coordinate 22,103, forward strand.
CGCAGTTCACCTACTTCCAGCAGGTGGGCGGCCTCGAGTGTAAGCCGGTGACCGGCGAGATCACCTACGGTCTGGAGCGTCTGGCGATGTACATCCAAGGCGTGGACAGCGTTTATGACCTGGTCTGGAGCGATGGCCCGCTGGGTAAAACCACTTACGGCGACGTGTTCCACCAGAATGAAGTGGAGCAGTCCACCTATAACTTCGAATACGCCGACGTCGACTTCCTGTTCTCCTGCTTTGAGCAGTATGAGAAAGAGGCCCAGCAGCTGCTGGCGCTGGAGACCCCGCTGCCGCTGCCGGCCTATGAACGTATTTTGAAAGCGGCTCACAGCTTTAACCTGCTGGATGCGCGTAAAGCCATCTCCGTCACCGAGCGTCAGCGCTATATTCTGCGCATTCGCACCCTGACTAAAGCAGTGGCGGAAGCGTACTACGCTTCCCGTGAAGCGCTCGGCTTCCCGATGTGCAACAAGAATAAATAAGAGGCGGCCATGTCTGAGAATACTTTTCTGGTGGAAATCGGCACTGAAGAGCTGCCACCAAAAGCGCTGCGCAGCCTGGCGGAATCTTTTGCTGCGAACGTGACCGCGGAGCTGGATAATGCCGGCCTCGCACACGGTAAAGTGGAATGGTTTGCCGCCCCGCGTCGTCTGGCGCTGAAGGTAGCCAACCTGGCGGCGGCGCAAGCCGATCGCGAAGTGGAAAAACGCGGCCCGGCTATTGCCCAGGCGTTCGATGCCGAAGGCAAGCCAAGCAAAGCGGCCGAAGGCTGGGCGCGCGGCTGCGGTATCACCGTCGATCAGGCCGAACGTCTGACCACCGACAAAGGCGAGTGGCTGCTGTATCGCGCCCATGTAAAGGGCGAAAGCACTGAAGCGCTGCTGCCGAACATGATTGCCAGCTCGCTGGCGAAGCTGCCGATCCCGAAACTGATGCGCTGGGGCGCGTCTGACGTCCACTTCGTGCGTCCGGTTCACACGGTGACTTTGCTGCTGGGTGACAAAGTGATCCCGGCCACTATCCTCGGTATTCCGTCCGATCGCGTGATTCGCGGGCATCGCTTTATGGGTGAGCCGGAGTTCACTATCGATCATGCCGACCAGTACCCGCAGATCCTGCTGGAGCGCGGTAAAGTCATCGCCGATTACGAACAGCGTAAAGCCAAAATCAAAGCCGATGCGGAAGAAGCGGCGCGTAAGATTGGCGGTCAAGCCGATCTGAGCGAAAGCCTGCTGGAAGAAGTCACCTCGCTGGTGGAATGGCCGGTGGTGCTGACGGCGAAGTTCGAAGAAAAATTCCTCGCGGTGCCGTCCGAAGCGCTGGTTTACACCATGAAGGGCGACCAGAAGTACTTCCCGGTCTACGACAATGCCGGCAAACTGCTGCCGAACTTTATCTTCGTAGCCAACATCGAGTCCAAAGATCCGCAGCAGATCATCTCCGGTAACGAGAAGGTGGTTCGTCCGCGTCTGGCCGATGCTGAATTCTTCTTCAACACCGACCGTAAAAAACGTCTGGAAGATAACCTGCCGCGTCTGGAAACCGTGCTGTTCCAACAGCAACTTGGGACCCTGCGCGACAAGACCGATCGCATCCAGGCGCTGGCGGGCTGGATTGCCGGGCAGATTGGCGCTGACGTGAACCATGCGACCCGCGCGGGCCTGCTGTCCAAGTGCGACCTGATGACCAACATGGTCTTCGAGTTCACCGACACCCAGGGCGTGATGGGGATGCACTACGCGCGCCATGACGGCGAAGCGGAAGACGTGGCCGTAGCGCTGAACGAGCAGTATCAACCACGCTTTGCCGGCGACGCGCTGCCGTCTAACCCGGTTGCCTGCGCGGTGGCGATTGCCGATAAGATGGACACCCTGGCGGGTATCTTTGGTATCGGGCAGCATCCGAAAGGCGATAAAGACCCGTTTGCGCTGCGCCGCGCCGCGCTGGGCGTGCTGCGTATCATCGTTGAGAAGAACCTGAATCTCGATCTGCAAACGCTGACCGAAGAAGCGGTGCGTCTGTACGGTGAGAAGCTGACCAACGCCAACGTGGTTGATGATGTGATCGACTTTATGCTGGGCCGCTTCCGCGCCTGGTATCAGGACGAAGGTTACGGCGTCGACACGATCCAGGCGGTACTGGCGCGTCGTCCAACCCGCCCGGCGGATTTTGATGCGCGCATGAAAGCCGTATCGCACTTCCGTACCCTGGAAGAGTCCTCCGCGCTGGCGGCGGCAAACAAACGTGTCTCCAACATCCTCGCGAAATCCGACGAGACGCTGAACGACATCGTTCACGCTTCAGTGCTGAAAGAAGCGGCGGAAATCAAGCTGGCGGGCAATCTGGTGGTGCTGCGCGACAAACTGCAGCCGTATTTCGCCGCAGGCCGTTATCAGGATGCGCTGATCGAGCTGGCTGCGCTGCGCGAGCCGGTGGATGAATTCTTCGAGAACGTGATGGTTAACGCTGAAGACAAAGATGTTCGCATCAACCGTCTGACGCTGCTGTCCAAACTGCGTGAACTGTTCCTGCAGGTCGCGGATATTTCTCTGCTGCAGTAAGCGTATCGGTAATAATAAAAGACCTGCCTCAGGGCAGGTTTTTTTATACGTGAAATATAAATAGATGAACCGTTAATAATTCTGTCATTGATATCTTCATTATTTACATTCATCGATAAGAAATGTTTTAGGAATATATAAACATAATTCCGTGAGGTATTTACGCTAGAATGGCGGCGGGTGCTTGAGACTGTGTGTCTCAGGTATTCAGCGGGAGACAGACAGAGAAAAGCCCCACCTGATAGTAATCAAAGTGAGGCTCCCCTATGCATGAACACCATAAGAGTAGCCTCTTACTTGTTGAAAATCAACACTGGAGGCGAGGAATGCCGCAAAAGTATCTGTTGTTTGGCTTAGTAGTGATTTGCTTCACTATTTTATTATTGACCTGGATGGTTCGTGATTCGCTATGTGAATTACAGGTCAGGCAGGGAAATATTGAGCTGGTGGCATTCTTAGCCTGTGATATTAAACAGTAAGAGCATCTGGTGGGGATCTATCCCCACCATGCTTGCAGTGTCAGGCATTCTCAATGCACCCTTTCATTGTTCACCAAATAAATCATTTGCCTCCTGATATCAGGAGGCCTTTTTATTTTTACACGATCGTTGAATAAAACAGGCTTGCAACGCATACCGGAGTGTGGCTATCCTATGCCCCGACGAATTCCTCGTCTCACCGGAGCGCGCCCCACAAATGAACAAACACGACTGATGAATTTCACGCCTTACCTCGCAGATGTTGCGGGTAGGGGAGTATTGATTTCATTCAGGAGTGCTTATGGCTCATTGCGCCCACATCCCCGCTTTTGTTTTACATCAGGTCACCTGTCAGTTTGCGACGGGAGATACGCTTTTTGGTCCGCTGAATTTATCGCTGGAATCGTCGCTTTGCGGCCTGGTCGGCCGGAACGGCGTCGGCAAGACGTGTCTGCTACGTCTGCTGGCCGGTCTGGATTCCCCCGCCGACGGTCATATTGAACGCGCGGCTTCCATTGCCTGGGTGGCGCAGCAGCCGAACGTCACGCCAGAGATGACCCTCGCGGCGCTGCTGGGCTATGCGCCGATATTTGATGCCTTGTCTCGCCTTGAACAGGGTCAAGTGCTGGCTGCCGATTTCGATCTATTGGATGGCCACTGGGATCTCCCCGATCGCCTGAGTTTAGCTTTCCGTGAAGCCGATCTCCCGCCGTTCTCTGCCGATCGTCCCGTTTTTTCACTCAGCGGCGGCGAGCGGATGAAGGCTCTGCTGTGCGGCGCCTTTGTCTCCGGCGCCGATTATCTGCTGCTGGATGAGCCCACCAACCATCTGGACCGCCAGGGGCGGGAGTGGCTCTATCACCAACTGGAAAGCTGGCAGGGTGGGGCTCTGATCGCCAGCCACGACCGCGAGTTACTGACGCGGATGCCGAGGATTATTGAGCTGACGCCGACGGCGCTGCGCAGCTACGGCGGCAACTATGATGAATATCAGCGCCAGCGTATGGCGGAGCAGCAGGCTGCGCGCGCGGCGCTGGAGCATGCTGTGACCGAGCGACGGCGCACCCGCGCGCGAATGCAAAAGGAGCATGACGCCGCCCAGCGGCGCTCGGCTCAGACGCTGCGGACCGTTGATACGCTAAATATCGCCTCGTTTGAACGTGTGAAGTACAAAGGTGCGGCAAAAGAGCGCCCGGGAACGCTGCGCCGTCAGCATCGTGAACAGAACAGCAGTCTGAATGCCGCCGTGCAGCAGGCACGGGAGCGGGTAGAAGACGACAATCCGGTGATGTTCACCCTGCCGGGTAGCGAAGTGGCCGCCGGCAAGCAGGTTCTGGTGGTGGAAGCATTGCAGCTCGCCCATTCACCCGCTGCGCCGCTGGACTGGCGTATGGATGGTCCGATGCGTATTGCGCTAAAGGGACCGAACGGCTGTGGCAAAACCACTTTGCTGAAAACGCTGCTGGGGCTGGAGCAGGCCGTCTCAGGCGATGTCCGGCTGTCGGTGAGCGCGGCTTATCTGGATCAACATCTGACGCAGCTGGATCTGTCGTTATCGGTCATGGCGCACCTGAGCCTGGACGATACCCCGCTGGATGAGGGCCTTCTGCGCACCCGTCTGGCGCAGCTCCAGCTTGGCGCGGATAAGGTCACTCTGTCGCTGGCGACGCTCAGCGGCGGCGAGCGTCTGAAAGCGGCCCTGGCGTGCGTGCTCTGGCGACGCGATCCCGCTCAGCTGCTTTTGCTGGATGAGCCGACCAACCATCTCGATTTAGCATCGACACAGGCTATTGAAAGCGCGCTGGCGGCGTTTCCAGGCGCGATGCTGGTGGTGTCACATGATGAGGCTTTTTTACACGGTCTGAAGCTGACCCATAGCCTGGCGTGGCGGGAGACGGGCTGGCACTTTTCCCTGCTCTGAATGCCCAACAGCCGCCATCGTATGCTGGCGGCTGTTGGCGACAGATAAAAAAAATCCCCGCCATCAGGCAGGGATTCTCGATTCTTAGCGGCTTGAACTTACAGAGAAGTTACGTTGCCAGCTGCCGGGCCTTTAGCGCCGCTTTCGATGGTGAAGGAAACTTTCTGACCTTCGTCCAGGGATTTGTAGCCATCGTTCTGGATAGCAGAGAAGTGTACGAACACGTCTTTAGAGCCATCGTCAGGAGTGATGAAGCCGAAGCCTTTGTCAGCGTTGAACCATTTTACGATACCAGTCATTTTACCGGACATAGTGAATTACCTTTAAAAAAATAAGTGAGCCTTGCGGCGTAGCGGTCTGGACTACAGATTTAAAGCGATAAAGGGAAAGTTCACTACGGGGGTATCTTTGGATAACCTTAGAAGGACTGCTCTATTCGACTGCTCTGTGGTCTGTACATCAAACCTGCGAGCATTAACGCACGTTCAGCACCTGATAGCAAACTTTTTTTTTACGGTGCAGCGGCAAAAGCCCCCTTACTGACCCATGCCGCTGCGCGCTGGATTAATCGAGTAACTGTCGTGAAAGCTGTGGATTGGCCTGAATCAGGCGCATCAATTTCAGCTCGGTGGGAGACGGTCTAACCCGTCTCGACTCCCACTCTCTTACCATGGCGACGCTCACGCCCATGACGTTGGCAAAGTCGTCAATCTTAAGTCCAGTGCCTTTACGCAGTTGCTCAAATTCACTAAACACAGTGGACTTACGGTTTGAGGTAAGTTTCTGATTATCATCCTTAAATACGATGTGTTCCAGGCTGCTCAGCAGTTCAAACACGGGATCTTTATATTCCATTGAGAACTCCTTTTATCACACAGCGGAAGAGATTTTTTATAAAGCTCTTTAAGAATAGTCAGAAAATCGTGCAGCGGATGGTAACGTCCGTGATTATTTGCCAACAGGCTATCGAATCGGCCCCGGCAGCCAAACGGCAGTGGAGCCTAAGAGAATGATTACTAACGCGATGAGATGGCTTCGAAAATTTTTGTAAACGGATAAGAAAAAAGCGGCAAAGCCGGCGCGGGCCGCCGGCTTAACAATCAGGCTTTCTGCAGACCTCTCGCGTCGTCTTTCGTCGCCGGCGCGGATTTACTGACCCGGTATTTGATCAGCAGCGCGAGGGCTGACAGGAACGCCGGGATGGCCAGCAGAGTGAAGATGGTTTCAAAGGAGAGCTGCGCCTGCATCAGGAAGGCGCCGCTGAATGCGCCGAGGATCCCGCCGAAGCGGCCGATACCCAGCATCCAGGCGACGCCGGTGGCGCGCCCCTGCGTCGGGTAGAAGCCTGCCGCCAGCGCGGGCATCGACGACTGCGCGCCATTCATAATACTACCGGCGATAAACACCATCACCCCCATCAGCACCAGGCTGCTGGTGGAGAAACCCACCAGGCAGACGCAAACGCCGGTCAGCAACCAGCCGACGGCCACCACCTTGTTGGGATTGATCTTGTCCATCAGGGCGCCAAGGATCAGTACGCCAATCCCGCCGCCCAGCGGGAACAGGGCGGTGATGATGGAGGCCTGACTCATCGAGGCGCCGGTTTCGCGGATCAGCAGCGGCAGCCAGCTGGTCAGGAGGTAGAAAATCAGCAGGCCCATAAAGTAGGTCAGGCACAACATCACGGTACCCACCGCGTAGCGTGGGGAGAAAATGACGCCGATGGCCGATTTCTCTTTCACCTGGCCTGCTTCGCGCAGCTCAAATTCCACCGCCTCCGGCAGCGGCGCGATGCGTTTCAGGATGGCGGCAATGCGCTGCGCCGGCTGCTGCTTCACCACCAGATAGCGGGCAGACTCCGGCAGCAGAAAAATTAACGCTACGGCCAGCAGGAGGGGCATCACGCCGCCCAGCACCAGCACACTCTGCCAGCCATAGTGCGGGATCATCCAGGCGGATAAAAAGCCACCCAGCGATGATCCCATCGGAAAGCCGACGAACATCAGGTTCACCAGCAGCGCCCGACGGCGCTCCGGCGCATATTCGCTCATCAGGGTGGCCGCATTCGGCATCGCCGCGCCGAGCCCGAGACCGGTCAGGAAACGCAGCAGCGTCAGCTGATTAAGGCTGGTGGCGAAGGCGGTAAGCAGGCTGAATCCGCCGAACACCACGATCGACATAATCAGCACTTTTTTGCGGCCGATGCGGTCAGCCAGCGGCCCCGCGGTTAAGGCGCCGACCGCCAGGCCCACCAGCGCGGCGCTCATCACCGGGCCGAGCGCCGATTTTTCCACGCCCCATTCCTGTACCAGGTCGGAGGCGATAAATCCGATGATCGCGGTGTCGAATCCGTCCATCGCGACGGTGATAAAGCAGAGCGCAAGGATCATCCACTGGTAGCGGGTGAAGGGGTGCTCGTTGATAAAGGCCTGAATGTCGATGGTTGTCTTAGTCATACGGCTTTCCTGGCAGACTGAGCGAGGGACAGAGGTCTGTTTTTATCGTCGTCCTCGCGTCATTGAGTTTGATTTGTGCGATAATCGAACGTATCGCCGTTAATCGCTCATTCATCAAATCATTGAAGTGGGGGGCAGGCAATGCAGGCGCGCGCCAAAGCGTGCGATTATCGTCCGTTTTAGGACGCCACGTCGTACGGAAACTTTTTTAGTGCCATAAAAATCAGATGGTTATATAAACTTCGCTCGCAGAATGTGATGACTATATTTGTGATGTGCATAACAGACGTTCTACACCGCGACGATGGCGTGCGAAATGGCGTTTTTCCTGCGTAAGATTAGCAGTAAAGGGTATCCTGCGAGGCCGAGCTGGACTATCCTTGTCAGCGTCTGGCACGTGTGTGTCGTTGTGCGCTTTTTTTGGCTGAAAGGAGTAAAAAAATGGCGACAGGAAAGTCCTGCTCTCGCTGGTTTGCGGCTATGGCGGCCTTATTGATGGTGGTTAGCCTGAGTGGGTGTTTTGATAAAGAAGGCGATCAGCGCAAAGCGTTTATCGACTTCCTGCAGAATACGGCGATGCGTAGCGGTGAACGTCTGCCGACGCTGACCGCCGATCAGAAAAAACAGTTTGGGCCTTTTGTCTCTGACTACGCGGTGATCTACGGTTACTCGCAGCAGGTGAGCCAGGCGATGGACGCTGGTCTGCGCCCGGTGGTGGACAGCGTCAATGCTATCCGCGTCCCGCAGGACTATATGACCCAGCGTGAGCCGCTGCGTCAGGCGAACGGCGCGCTGGGCGTGCTCAGCCAGCAGCTGCAGAATGCGAAAATGCAGGCCGATGCCGCGCATAGCGCTCTGAAGCAGGCTGACGATCTTAAGCCGGTCTTCGATCAGGTTTACGCCAAGGTGGTGACCGCGCCAGCTGACGCGCTGCAGCCGCTGATCCCGGCCGCGCAAATCTTTACCCAGCAGCTGGTTCAGGTGGGGGATTTTGTCGCTCAGCAGGGGACCCAGGTGAGCTTTGTGGCCAACGGCATTCAGTTCCCCACCTCGCAGCAGGCCAGCCAGTACAATGCGCTGATTGGGCCGCTGGCGGCGCAGCATCAGGCGTTTAATCAGGCATGGACGGCAGCGGTGAACGCCACCCGTTAATGTCTCATCTGGCTGACGTTGGCTGCGGCGAACGAGCAGGATGATGGATAAGATGCAAAAAGAACCCGGGGAGGGCGATTGCCGCCGCTACCCGGGTTTTTTTATGGCTTATTTGACCTGCGGGTTAACGCAGTTTTTCTCTACATTACCGTTCAGGGCATCGATCAGGTTGTCCACCGCGCAGGCCGCCATGTTGTAGCGCGTCTCATGGGTGGCAGAGCCGATATGCGGCAGCGCGACAACGTTTGGTAGGGTTAACAGCGGCGAGTCTTTTGCCAGCGGTTCGTGTTCGAAGACATCAAGGCCGGCAGCATGAATTTCACCCGCCTGCAGAGCAGCGATCAGCGCCTGCTCGTCCACCACCGGGCCACGTCCGGCGTTAATGAAGATGGCGGAAGATTTCATTTTGGCAAACTGCGCCTGACCGAACAGATGATGGGTCTCTTCGCTCAGGGGCAGGATCAAGCAGACGAAATCGGCTTCCTGCAGCAGGGTATCGAGATCGCAATAGCGGGCGTTGAAGCGCTCTTCCGCCTGCGGATGCTGGCGGCGCGCGTTATACAGGATCGGCATGCCGAACCCGAAGTGGGCGCGCTGCGCCAGCGCCATACCGATGCGGCCCATGCCGACGATACCTAAGGTTTTATGGTGCACGTCGCTGCCGAACCAGTCCGGGCCAATGCTCTTCGTCCACTCGCCCGCTTTGACGCGCTCCGCCACTTCCACTACCCGGCGCGCGGTGCTCAGCACCAGCGCCATGACCGTATCGGCGACGGTCTCGGTCAGTACGGTCGGGGTATGCATCAGCAGCACCCGGCGAGCGTTCAGCGCCTCGACGTCAAAGTTGTCATAGCCAACGGAAACGGTAGAGGTCGCACGCAGTTTCGGCATCTTCTCCAGCAGCGCGGCGTCAACCTTTTCGCTGGAGCCCAGGAGGCCTTCAGCCTGGGCGAAGGCCTCTGCATGCTGCGAAACGGTCTCCGGCCGCAGGTTTTTTACCTGAGTGACGGAAAAGTGCTCCTCCAGGCGCTGTAGCAGGTCGTCGGGAAGCGTTTTATAGAGAATGACAGACGGCTTCATGCGAATCTCCGTAGTAGAAATAGTTCAGGCGTGGTGAGCGCCAAGCGGAATGTTTTGATTATTAGCAGGCTTAACAATCAAAGTCAGCAATACTGAGGCGAAAAGCGCCACCCCCATAAAAATATAGGAGGCTGCGGGGCTGCCGGTGGCACCGTTCAGGTAGCCGACAAACCACGAGCCGCAGAAGGAGCCCAGGGCGCCCATACTGTTGATCAGCGCCATGGCGCCCCCGGCGACATTGCGCGGCAGCATTTCCGGAATAATGGCGAAGAAGGGGCCGTAAGGCGCATACATTGCCGCACCGGCCACCACCAGCAGGGTATAAGACACCCAGAAGTGGTTGGCGCCGACCGCCCAGGAGCCGATGAAGGCCAGTCCGCCAATCAGCAGCAGCGGCCAGACGAACAGCTTACGGTTCTGCATTTTATCGGACGCCCAGGAGACCACGATCATGGCGATAGTCGCCGCCAGATAGGGAACAGAAGAGAGCCAGCCCACTTCCACCATCCCCATATTTTCACCGCCGCTGCGGATAATCGACGGCAGCCACAGTACAAAACCGTACACGCCGATACTCCAGGCAAAGTACTGCGCGCAGAGCAGGATCACGTTGCGGGAGCGGAAGGCTTCGCCATAGTTACGCACCGCTTTGATGCCCTGCTGTTCACGATCCAGTTGTTCCTGCAGCGCGGCTTTTTCACTCTCCGCCAGCCAGTTAACCTGCGACGGTTTGTCTTTTACTAGCACCCACCAGCAGAAGGCCCAGATCACTGCCGGCACCCCTTCGATGATGAACATTTCCCGCCAGCCGAAGGCCTGAATCAGGTAGCCGGAGACCACCGACATCCACAGGACCGTCACCGGGTTACCGAGGATCAGGAAGGTGTTGGCGCGAGAGCGCTCTGATTTGGTGAACCAGTTGCTGATATAGATCAGCATCGCCGGCATCACCGCCGCTTCGACGACGCCGAGGATAAAGCGAATGGCCGCCAGCGCCGGGATATTATGCACAACACCGGTCAGCGAGGCGCAGCCGCCCCAGAGGATCAGGCAGATAAAGATCAGTTTGCGAACGCTGCGGCGCTCCGCATAGATAGCGCCGGGGATCTGGAAGAAGAAGTAGCCGAGGAAGAACAGGGCCCCCAGCAGGGAGGAGATCCCCTTGGTGATGCCCAGGTCTTCGGTAATGCCTGCCGCGGAGGCGAAGCTGAAGTTGGCACGGTCGAGGTACGCCAGGCTATACGTGATAAACACGATAGGCATGATGTACCACCAGCGTTTCGTTGCATTTGTTGAGCTATTCATAGGCTTGCCTCTGTCAATGAGGTGACATCCGTCCGTCGAAACGGACGCTGCTGTGCCGCGCTGCAGGTAGGGTACAGGACGGCTGTTATTGTTGCGTATAAATGTTATTCGCCCAGCGCATCGCGGGTGGGGAGCCCCTCGCTGTCGCCCTGGACCTGAATCGCCAGCGAACCGATTTTATTGCCACGGTTCACCGCCTGAAGCAGGGTTTTGCCTTCCAGCAGGGCGCTAATCACCCCGACGGCAAAGCCGTCGCCGGCGCCGACGGTATCGACGACGTTTTCGACTTTAATGGCATCAACCGTTCCCTGTTCGCCGCTGGCGCTCTTGAACCAGGCGCCGTCGCAGCCGGTTTTAATGACTACCGCCTTGACGCCGCGGGAGAGATAAAAATCGGCGATCCCTTCCGGGGTCTGCTGGCCGGTGAGAATCACGCCCTCTTTTAAGCCTGGCAAAACCCAGTCAGCCTGGAAGGCGAGACGGTTGAGTTTCTCCACCATCTCGGCTTCGCTTTTCCACAGCACCGGGCGCAGATTAGGGTCGAAAGAGAGGGTTTTTCCCTCGGCTTTCATCACCTTCGCCGCATGCTCCAGCAGCGCATATGAGCTTTCAGAGAGCGCGGCGGCCACGCCGCTCAGGTGCAGATGGCGGGCGCTGGTGAAGTAGTCGGCGCGAAAATCGTCCGGCGACAGATGGCTGGCGGCAGAGCCTTTGCGGAAATACTCCACAATGGGATCGGTTCCATTTTCGACTTTCGATTTCATCTGGAAACCGGTAGCGAAGCGGTTGTCGATGGCGACAGCGTGGCTATCGATCCCCTCTTTCGCCAGCGATTGCAGTACGAAGCGGCCAAAGCTGTCGTTGCCGACGCGGCTGACCCAGCCGACCTTCAGACCCAGGCGCGCCAGGCCGGTGGCGACGTTCAGTTCGGCGCCGGCGACACGCTTCATGAAATGCTCCACCTCGGCCAGATCGCCGGTTTCGGTGGCGACAAACATGGCCATGGCTTCGCCGATGGTGATGACATCTAAATTTTCCACGGCTTAATCCTCGCGTAACAGGTTGACGTAGCGGCGGGTCACGGCCGTCAGGTCATGGCCAGTCAGCGGGAACTCGATTCCACGCGGCGCGTCGGCAGGAAGATTATCGAGCAGGGCCAGCCAGCGATCGGCGGCCTGATCCGGCGGTACCGCGCGGAATTTCTCATGATGAGGCTCCGCCGCTTTCACATGAATATAGCTGACCGCCGGCGCAAGGTGGCGTGCCGCCTCTTCCGGCGAGTCGCCGACCCACAGCCAGTTGCCCATATCAAACGTTAAGGTGACCGGCAACTGATGGACCCTGCAGGCGGCTTTGAAGCGCTGCATCGGCGCCAGCTGGCCGCAGTCGGTCTGGTCATTCTCTACCACCAACGCCATGCCGCTGTCGCGGAGGATCTCGCGCAGCTCATCCAACTGCTGATTGTGAAGGAAATGGCCAAGGGAGAGCTTTAGCCACAGGGCGTTAAGGGTTTGCGCTTCCGCGAGCAGCGCCGGGAGTTCCGGGTTGAGCTCGCCGTTATCGGCGAACAGCGCCTGCGGCGCGGAGTAGCAGGCCAGCAGGCCGTGGCGCTCAATGGTGGCCGCCAGCGACGGCAGAGCGTTGAGCTCTTCCGCGCTGCACAGCTCGCGGCGGATTTCGACACCGTCCGCACCGGCGTCGGCGATGAACGGCAGGACAGCGGCCTGGCCGCCTAAGGATTTAACATGGTCATTACCATACGCAGCGGTAACGACAATAATTTTTCTGGCCATCGCGCTCTTACTCCCGGCGTTTGTTGCTTAATCTCCTTAATACGCTAGATGGTATCGGTTCCATAAGAAAGGGCGAGATGTTTAATTTATGATCGGCATCACGAAGGATCGTTAACGAGAGGTTGATCCGCGGACGATAAGCTCGCCGGAGAAGACCCGCTCGCGGATGGGGTCGTTAGTGCCGGCAATGCGCCGAATCACCTGTTCGACCGCGGCGTAGCCGATCTGCCACGTCGGCTGTTTGAGGGTGGTAATACCGACGCCAGCCAGCTCCGCCCACTCCAGTTCGTCGAAGCCCAGCAGGCCGATATCGCTCCCCCAGATCAGGCCGACGCGCTTCAGAGCGCGGGCCACCTGCAGCGTCAGGGCGCCGTTGGCGGAGATGACCGCTTTGCGCATCCCGCGGTGACGGGCGTGGAACTGGCGCAGGACGTTGTCCATCATCGCGCCGTCGTTGAGCTGCACTTCGGCGTTTTCAGCCACCACGCCGTGGTGACGAGTGAGGGTAGCGCGAAAAGCGCTCAGACGCTCGCGGCGGGTATTCACCGAGCCCAGCGGTTCGCTGAGAAACAGGATGGCCTCAAACCCTTTCTCCACCAGGTGTTCGGTGGCGGTGGTGGCGGCCTGGGCGTTATCAAGCCCGACCACATCGCAGGCGAAGTCGGGGATTTTACGGTCAATCAGCACCATCGGCAGGGCCGACTGCTGCAGGCGGTTCAGGCCATCCTCCCGCATACCGACTGCGTTGACCACGATGCCTTCCACCTGGTAGCTGCGCAGCAGGTCCAGGTAGTGCAGTTCCTGATCCAGCTCGTTATTGGTATTACACACCAGCAGGGTGAAGCCTTTTTCCCGGCAGGCCGCTTCAATGCCGCTCATGACATTGACCGAGTAGGGGTTGGTGATATCGGCGATGATCAGGCCAATAAGGCGGGTTCGGCCGTGCTTGAGGCCGCGGGCCATCAGGCTGGGGCGGTAGTCGAGTTCGGCAATGGCTTTTTCAATACGTGATAACAGATCGTCGGAAAGCAGATGCTTCTCGCCGTTAAGATAACGTGAAATGCTGGTTTTGCCGGTCTTTGCGGCTTTCGCCACATCGCTGATAGTTGCACGCGCCGCTTTCGCCATGGTGGCTTCCTTTGCTGAAAATCTGCCAACACCTTAGCGCGAAAAATAGCGATATCAAGCATTTTGCCCGGCAGAGCGGCTGCCGGGCGACATGAGGATGCGCTTATTGCAGCGGGCTGAGGGTAATTTCCACGCGACGGTTCTGCGCTTTGCCTTCCGCCGTGCTGTTGCTGGCGATAGGATTCGCCGGCCCCATGCCGGTGGTGCGAATGCGATTGGCCGCCACGCCCTGAGTGATCAGCGCGCTGGCGACGCTGTCTGCACGCTGTTGCGACAGACGCATATTCAGATCCTTGCTGCCGGTGCTGTCGGTGTAGCCGACGACGTTAACAGCGGTTTTCTCGTACTCTTTCAGCACCATGGCCACGCCGGTCAGGGTGTTGGCGCCGGCCGGCTTCAGGTTGGCGCTATTGCTGTCGAAGGTGACGTTATTCGGCATGTTCAGCACGATATTGTCGCCATTTCGCGTCACGCTGACCCCGGTTCCCTGCATTTTGTCGCGCAGCTTCGCTTCCTGCACGTCCATGTAGTAACCAATGCCGCCGCCGAGCGCCGCGCCGGCCGCTGCGCCAATCAGCGCGCCTTTGCCGCGGTCATGTTTGGAAGAGGAGAGCGCGCCGACGCCAGCGCCCACTAAGGAGCCAATACCTGCGCCAATACCGGATTTACCTGCTTCACGTTCACCGGTATAGGGGTTGGTGGTGCAGCCAGAAATGGCCAGAGTGCCGCTGACCAGCGCCGCAATCATAAGTACGCGTTTTTTCATTTAATGTCCTTAATCCTTTTTATTCTTTGTCACAGCGAACGTGACGGTTGATTATGACGCGTGATTACGTAGAAAATTCCCCGGATACCATCTCATTTTGTAAATAACATTGAACGGTTGCCCATCACGCCGTCATGACACCTGCATTCGCTGACCAGGAGCCGCCCTTGCCAACCTCATCTGCAACCAAAACCATCTTAACCGCCGCCCACTGGGGACCGATGCTGGTGGAAACGGACGGTGAAAACGTCCTCTCTTCCCGCGGCGCGCTGGCGACACCGTTTGCCAACTCGCTGCAAACGGCGGTGCGCGATCAGGTCCACAGCAAAACCCGCGTGCGCTATCCGATGGTGCGCAAAGGCTTCCTTGCTTCACCGGACAAGCCCCAGGGGGTCCGCGGTCAGGATGAATTCGTGCGGGTGAGCTGGGATCAGGCGCTGGATTTAATTGACGCCCAGCATCGGCGGATCCGCGAAAGCTACGGTCCGCAGTCGATTTTCGCCGGCTCCTACGGCTGGCGCTCTAACGGCGTCCTGCATAAGGCGGCCACCCTGCTGCAGCGCTACATGAGCCTGGCGGGCGGCTATACCGGCCATCTTGGCGATTACTCCACTGGCGCGGCGCAGGCGATCATGCCTTACGTCGTGGGCGGGAATGAGGTGTATCAGCAGCAGACCAGCTGGCCGCTGGTGCTCGAGCACAGCGAAGTGGTGGTGCTGTGGAGCGCCAACCCGCTGAACACCCTGAAAATTGCCTGGAACGCCTCCGACGAGCAGGGGATCCCGTGGTTCGACCGGCTGCGCCAGAGCGGTAAGCGCCTGATCTGCATCGATCCGATGCGATCGGAAACCGTCGATTTCTTTGGCGATTCGATGGAATGGATCGCGCCGCATATGGGCACCGATGTCGCGCTGATGCTGGGGATCGCCCATACGCTGGTGGAGAATAGCTGGCAGGATGATGCGTTTCTTACCCGCTGCACCAGCGGCTACGATATTTTTGCCCGCTATCTGACCGGCGAAAGCGACGGCGTAGCGAAAACCGCTGACTGGGCGGCGGCGATCTGCGGCGTGAAAGCGGATAAGATCCGTGAACTGGCGAAAATTTTCCATGAAAATACCACCATGCTGATGTCTGGCTGGGGCATGCAGCGCCAGCAGTATGGCGAGCAGAAGCACTGGATGCTGGTCACCCTGGCCGCCATGCTGGGGCAGATTGGCACCCCGGGAGGCGGGTTTGGTCTTTCCTATCATTTCGCCAACGGCGGCAACCCGACGCGCCGCGCGGCGGTACTGGGCTCGATGCAGGGAAGCGTCGCCGGGGGCGTGGACGCGGTGGAGAAGATCCCGGTCGCGCGGATCGTCGAGGCGCTGGAGAATCCGGGGGCAGAGTATCAGCACAACGGCATGGCGCGTCGCTTCCCCAATATTCGCTTTATCTGGTGGGCCGGCGGGGCCAACTTTACTCATCATCAGGACACCAACCGCCTGATTCAGGCCTGGCAGAAGCCGGAGCTGATCGTCATCTCCGAATGCTTCTGGACCGCCGCCGCGCGCCATGCCGATATCGTCCTGCCGGCGACCACCTCGTTTGAGCGCAACGATCTGACCATGACTGGAGATTACAGCAATCAGCATCTGGTGCCGATGAAGCAGGTGGTCGCCCCGCGAGATGAAGCGCGCGACGATTTCGCGGTCTTTGCCGACCTCAGCGAACGCTGGGAGGTGGGCGGCCGCGAGCGCTTCACCGAAGGGAAGAGTGATTTGCAGTGGCTGGAGACCTTCTATCAGATCGCCGCCCAGCGCGGGGCTCACCAGCAGGTGACGCTGCCGCCGTTTGCCGAATTCTGGCAGGCTAACCAGCTGATTGAGATGCCAGAGGAGCCGGAGAATGCCCGTTTTGCGCGCTTCGCCGCCTTCCGCGCCGATCCGCAGGCTAATCCGCTGAAAACGGCGAGCGGTAAAATTGAGATCCACTCGCCGACCATCGCCGCCTTTGGCTACGCCGATTGCCCGCCGCACCCGATGTGGCTGGAGCCCGACGAGTGGCATGGCAACGCTGAGGCGGGGCAGCTGCAGCTGCTGTCGGCCCATCCGGCCCACCGTCTGCACAGTCAACTGAACCACACCACGCTGCGCGAACGCTATGCTGTCGCCGGACGCGAACCGGTGACTATTCATCCGCAGGATGCCCGGGCTCGGGGGATTGCCGATGGCGATCTGGTGCGGGTGTGGAACGCCCGCGGTCAGGTGCTGGCCGGCGCGGTGGTGACGGAGGGGATCCGCCCGGGGGTGATTTGCCTGCATGAAGGGGCATGGCCCGACCTGGATCCGCGGGTGGGCATCTGCAAAAACGGGGCGGTGAATGTCTTAACCAAAGATATCCCGACATCCCGGCTGGGCAACGGCTGTGCCGGGAACACCGCCCTGGCGTGGCTGGAGAAATATACCGGCCCGACGCTGCCGCTTACAGCATTTGATCCGCCGGCCAACGCATAATCCACGTCGGGTGCTGAGTGTCGTCCTGCCATGCGCAGTCTTCAATCCGGAAGCCCTGCGCATGGTAGAAACTGACCGCCGATTCGTTCTTCTGGTAAACCTCGAGACTCAGCCAGGCGTAGTGCTGTTTGACTTCATCCAGCAGCGCCCGGCCAATGCCCTGGCGGATGGCGTCCGGCGCGACAAACAGCGCGCCGACGAAGCGGGAGTCCAGCACGCTAACAAAGCCTTTTAATTCCCCATCGCGTTCCCAGACCCAGGTGCTGGCGGCGGGAAGATAGACATCCCGTACCACCGCGACGCTGTCGCGCCAGTAACTTTCGCTGATAAAAGGATGGGCATGAATCGTGCTGTCCAGCCACAGGGCCAGCAGCGGCGCGGTATCTTTAGTGTCCCACTTGCGGATCATCCTGACCTCCAGGGTGACAGAAGCAGCCGGTGATATGGTCGTTGACCAGTCCACAGGCCTGCATAAAGGAATAACAGATTGTCGAGCCGACAAATTTAAAGCCGCGTTTTTTCAATGCCTTCGACAGCGCATCGGAGGCCGGCGTCGTGGTGGGGATCTCCGCCAGCGTCGCGGCGCAGGTCACCTGCGGCTCATTGTTGACGAAGGACCAGACAAAATCAGTGAACGACTCGCCATTTTCTTCCATCGCCAGATAGGCGCGGGCGTTGCCGATAATGGCCTGGATTTTTCCCCGATGGCGAATGATGCCGGCATTCTGCAGCAACTGCTCGACATCGTCTTCCCCCATCGCTGCCACGCGCACCGGGTCGAAATGGTGAAAAGCCTGACGGTAGTTCTGCCGTTTTTTTAACACCGTGATCCATGACAAACCGGCCTGCTGGCCCTCCAGGCAGATCATTTCAAACAGCTGGCGGCCCTCTTTTTGCGCCACACCCCATTCGGTATCGTGATATTCGATATATAACGGATCCTGACTCACCCATCCGCAACGTTGCATAGCTATTTCTCCCTCTGCGCTAAAAAAGTGGACGCCCCGGCTTGACGGCTGAAAGATAAAGATAATAGTTAATACAGGGAAATCGTATCCCCAAAAAAAACACAGCAATATTGCCGATTCGGCTCTTTTCTGGAGTCGCATTAATGATAATAAAGAAATGCAATGGCCTCCGGGGCTTCTTGTTCCCGGCGAGCGTATCCGTCTGGATGACGTGTGTCTCTGGAGCGAATGCCTGGCAACAGGAATATATCGCTATCGATACAAAAAGTAATACGCCGGAACGCTATACATGGGATAGCGATCACCAACCACGTTACGAAGATATTCTCGCTGAGCGGATGAAGTCCTCAGAGACGCCTGGCGGGCTGGCATTAAACCAGGCGCTGGCGCCACCGGACAGCAGCCGTGGTCAGAGCGTTGGCTGGAATTATCTGCTGGCAAATGGCATGACCTCCGGGCCGGTGGCCAGCCTGCGCAGTGACGTCACCGCGCCAGTGACGAGAAGCGCTGGCGAGACGGGGTATGTCAACACGCTCGGCTGGCGCATGGATTATCAGTCGCTGTGGGGCGTGCATCCCTGGGCTCAGGTGAGCTATAACCAGTCGCTTACCAGCGATGCCTGGTCGCCGACGACCCGCGCCAGAGAGGGCGGCTGGAGTGATGTCACCCTGGGCGCCGATATGCGGTTGGGATCCCATGTTGCGGCATGGGCGACGCTGTCGCAGGCGGACAATGTCCCATCCGGGGAAAATACGCTCTATTTGATGGGCGTCAGCGCCAACTTTTGACCGATATTGTTACGCGTTTGAAACGACGCGGTTATTGTTAAATCTCTGTAATGGCGCATTTCTGTGAGATAGCGCACACTAACTTTTTTCCTGAAATTCGCGGAATGAATGTTTTGCAATGTCATTCGTTCCGCCATTAATGCATTTCATTCCCTGCTGGTGGCAGTTCATGCCTTTTTCCCCACAGGATGAGGGGCCTTCGCTATTGTGGCGGCAGTTAATTTATCAGGACAACTGCTATGAACGCTGCAAACCGTCAATCGACCCGCTGGCTTACGCTAATCGGCACCATCATCACCCAATTTGCTCTCGGTTCGGTCTATACCTGGAGCCTGTTTAATAGTTCGCTGTCTGACAAACTGGGCGAGCCGGTCAGCCAGGTGGCTTTCTCCTTTGGCCTGCTGAGCCTCGGGCTGGCGCTCTCCTCGTCGGTCGCCGGGAAGTTGCAGGAACGCTTTGGCGTTAAGCGTGTGACCATGGCCTCCGGGATACTGCTCGGTTTGGGCTTCTTCCTGACCGCGCACTCCAACAGTCTGATGATGCTGTGGCTGAGCGCGGGCGTGCTGGTGGGGCTGGCGGACGGCGCCGGCTATCTGCTGACCCTGTCGAACTGCGTGAAGTGGTTCCCGGAGCGTAAAGGGCTGATCTCTGCTTTCTCCATTGGTTCCTATGGGCTCGGCAGCCTGGGGTTCAAATTCATTGATTCCCATCTGCTGGCCACCGTCGGCCTGGAAAAAACCTTCGTCATCTGGGGCGCTATCGTGCTGGTGATGATCGTCTTTGGCGCGACCCTGATGAAAGATGCGCCGAATCATACGGCGACCACCGCGGCCAACGGCGTTGTGGAAAATGACTTTACTCTCGCCGAATCGATGCGCAAACCGCAGTACTGGATGCTGGCGGTGATGTTCCTGACGGCCTGCATGAGCGGACTGTACGTGATTGGCGTGGCGAAAGATATTGCCCAGGGGATGGTCCACCTGGATGTCGCCACGGCGGCAAACGCGGTAACCGTTATCTCGATTGCTAACCTCAGCGGCCGCCTGGTGTTAGGCATCCTGTCCGACAAGATCTCCCGCATTCGTGTGATTACCCTCGGTCAGATCGTGTCGCTGGTAGGGATGGCCGCGCTGCTGTTCGCCCCGCTGAATGCCATGACTTTCTTCGCCGCCATCGCCTGCGTCGCCTTTAACTTCGGCGGCACCATCACCGTCTTCCCGTCGCTGGTGAGTGAGTTCTTTGGCCTGAACAATCTGGCGAAAAACTACGGCGTGATTTATCTGGGCTTTGGTATCGGCAGCATCTGCGGCTCTCTCATCGCTTCGCTGTTCGGCGGCTTCTACGTGACCTTCTGCGTGATCTTCGCCCTGCTGATACTGTCGCTGGCGCTGTCCACCACCATCCGTCAGCCGAAAGGCAGTGTTTATAGCGAGGCGCACGCCTGAAACCTGCAGCGCGAAACGTGCCCCTGGTTAATCCCCTAAGCAAATAGTGCCAATCCAGCCAAATGTTTTGTAAATGTTTGGCTGGATCACATTCCCTCCTGATACTTTTCCCGTTCCCTGTGGTCTACTTATCGCGCTTTGTAGAGGTTTCTGATAACCAACCCTAACGCACCCTATTAGCCTACTGACTCGTGCCACAGCGTCAGGCGGTGTTTTATTCTTCTTTTTCCAGGTTTGCTTGCATGAAATATATTAGAACGATGACGCAGCAGAAGCTTAGTTTTTGGCTGGCGCTGTACATCGGCTGGTTTATGAACATCGCCGTTTTTTTCCGGCGTTTCGATGGTTATGCTCAAGAGTTCACTTTCTGGAAAGGGCTTTCCGGTGTCGTTGAACTGGTCGCCACGGTCTTTGTCACCTTCTTCCTGTTACGTCTGCTGTCACTGTTTGGTCGCCGCATCTGGCGCATTCTGGCGACGCTGATTGTCCTGTTTTCCGCCGCCGCCAGTTACTACATGACGTTCCTCAATGTGGTGATTGGCTACGGAATTATCGCTTCGGTGATGACCACCGATATCGACCTGTCGAAAGAGGTCATTGGCTGGCACCTGATCCTCTGGCTGGTGGTGGTGAGCGCGCCGCCGCTGCTGTTCATCTGGAGCAACCGCTGCCGCCATACGCTGCTGCGCCAACTGCGCACTCCGGGGCAGCGGGTTAAAAACGTATTGATCGTCGTGCTGGCCGGGCTCATTGTCTGGGGTCCCATCCGCCTGCTTGAGCTGCGTCAGCATGATGTGGAGCGCCATTCGGAAGTGGATATGCCGAGCTATGGCGGGGTGATCGCCAACTCCTATCTGCCATCTAACTGGCTGTCGGCGCTGGGGCTGTACGCCTGGGCGCAGGTGGATGAATCCTCGGATAATAAATCGCTGATTAACCCGGCGAAGAAGTTTACCTACGTCGCGCCGGAAGGCCTGGATGACACCTACGTGGTGTTTATCATTGGCGAAACGACCCGCTGGGACCATATGGGTATCCTTGGCTATAGCCGCAATACCACGCCAGAGCTGGAGAAAGAGAAGAATCTTGTCGCTTTCCGCGGCTACTCCTGCGATACCGCCACCAAGCTGTCGTTACGCTGTATGTTTGTGCGTCAGGGCGGGGCGGAGGATAACCCGCAGCGAACGCTCAAAGAGCAGAATGTCTTTGCCGTGCTTCATCAGTTGGGCTTCAACGGCAATCTCTATGCCATGCAGAGCGAGATGTGGTTTTACAGCAACACGATGGCCAACAATATCGCCTACCGCGAGCAGATTGGCGCCGAGCCGCGCAACCGTGGTAAGAGCGTTGACGATATGCTGCTGGTGGATGAGATGGAACGCGGTATGGCGCAGGGCAACGCCTCCGGTAAGCACCTGATCATTCTCCACACCAAAGGGTCTCACTTTAACTACACCCAACGCTACCCGCGCAGCTTCGCCCAGTGGAAGCCGGAGTGCGTCGGCGTCGACAACAAGTGCTCGAAAGCGGAGCTGATTAACTCCTACGATAACAGCGTGACCTACGTCGATCACTTTATCGTCAGCGTCCTCGACCAGCTGCGGGATAAGAAAGCGATTGTGTTCTATGCCGCCGATCATGGGGAGTCGATTAATGAACGCGAACACCTGCACGGAACGCCGCGTAAGATGGCGCCGCCGGAGCAGTTCCGCGTGCCGATGATGGTGTGGATGTCGGATAAATACCTGGAGAACCCCGATCATGCCGCCGCGTTTGCCCATCTGCAGCAGCAGGCTGCGATGAAGGTGCCGCGCCGTCACGTCGAGCTGTATGACACCATTATGGGCTGTCTCGGCTATACCTCGCCGGATGGCGGGATCAATGAGAATAACAACTGGTGCCGGTGGAAAAAGTAAGGCTCGGGGTTTATTTTCAGATTCTCGGGTCTGTTCTCCCTTCCTGAGCCCAGGATAAGCTAATCCCTCGCCGGCAGACGCCGCGCGAGGGATTTTTTTCGCACAGTGGATGTGTCTGGCAGGTTGCCTCTTCTTCTTTGATTACCCTCCAGTTTTCTCGCTCCCCCTGTGCACGAACTTTTCATGGAGAGAAAGGATGAAGGTGATAAAGGGGTTGGCCTTACTGTGCCTGTTGATGCTCGCGGGCTGCCAGTCTGAGGAAGAGACCAGCCAGTTCCTGCTGGCCTGTAAATACGATGCGCCAGCGACGATCGAAGCCATGCTGAATAACGGCATTGATGTGGATGGTCAGGATAAAACCGGCTTAAGTGGCCTGATGGTCGCTGCCGCGGAAAATCGTCGTGATGTGGTAGCGTTACTGCTTAAGCGTCAGGCGAAGCCGAATCTCCAGACGCGCCAGGGCGTCACGGCGCTGATGCTGGCGGCGGCGCGCGGCAGCGATGCCGCGATTATCGGCGATCTTCTCCAGGCCGGCGCGTCGGTAAATCAGACCAGCGTCGAGAAGAGTACGGCATTGATGTCCGCCATTGCCGACGGCGGGGACGTCAGAAACGACTATCAGCATATTCTGGCGATGAAAAAGCCCGATGCGCCTGTCGAGAAGGAGAGCGCGCTGGATAAAATTGTCGGCGCAACGGCGGCGAAATCGCTGGCGACGGGTAACCGCGCGCTGATGACCGAAGACATGGCGTTACAACTGGCGCCCGGCGCGTTTAAGAAGAACGTCGACGAGATCGTGGCGCTGCTGATCAGGCATGGGGCGGACGTGAAGGCCGTCAATGCGTCAGGGGAATCGGCCTTTTTCCTCGCGGTCGATCACGCGCGTTCGACGGAAACCATCACGACGCTGGCCAACGCCGGGGCGGACACCAGCCTGGCGGATAAATCCGGCACCACCCCGCTGATGCTGGCGGCGGCGGGGGATGATCCCAATCTGGTGCTGGCGCTGTCGGCCTCCGGTGTGGAGGTGGATAAGCCGAACCGTGAAGGACTCACGGCGCTGCAGGTGGCGGCGGGTCAGGGGTCGCCTGCGGTGATCGCGGCGCTGGTGCAGCGCGGCGCAAAGGTGGACCAGCTCTCCGCCAACGACCTCAGCCCGCTGATGCTGGCGGTCAAAATGAATAATAAAGCCAATGTTGAGGCGCTGCTTGAGGCTGGCGCCAGCGTCAACCTCAGCAATAAGGCCGGCTATACGGCGATCGGTTACAGCCGGGCCGGCGAGGTTCGCCAGCTGCTGCTGGCGCAGCATGCCGAGCTGAAGGGGCAGGCCGCGCATATGGCGCAAAGCGAACTGCAGTTTTGTGCTAATGCCTTTGCCGATAAGCTGGCATACAGCGACATCGCCCGCGCGGTGAATAACGATACCCGCCCCGATATTATGCGTCATCAGCAATCCTGCCCGGAGCTGGGGGAACTGACGATGCTGCTGGGGGAATTTAAATTCAACCCGGCGGGCTCGACCTATCTCGGTGAGCCGGTGACCTGTAAGGTATCCGAGTATCGCAAAGCGTTTGAGGTGACCTGCCGCTGAAAACGATGACCAACCGGCGATTCGCTGCTCAGGCTGCTGAGTTTCTCGCCGGTTGAGCGATTTTTTGAAAATAAGGCATTGACGGGTAGGCATCCCAGCAGTAAGATGCGCCCCGCATTCGGTGATTGGCGCAGCCTGGTAGCGCACTTCGTTCGGGACGAAGGGGTCGGAGGTTCGAATCCTCTATCACCGACCAAATTCGAAAAGCCTGCTCAACGAGCAGGCTTTTTTGCATCTGAGGCCTGTGAGGATGAGAACCTCCGGGGGCAGAGTTCGACTTGTGTTCCGTAGGCCCGCGCAAGCGCTGCGCCGCCGGGCATGCGTTTAACCGCAATCTGAAAGCCTGCTCAATGAGCAGGGTTTTTTTGCGTATTAAGCCGAAGTTTTTGCAGGCACAGCAGGCAAATGTATTGGTAATGAGATTAACTGAGCGCTCAGGTTGTCCTTTTCATCCCTTGATTGAAAAATTAAACAGGTGCCAATTCGATTATGTTTCCTGTCAGTGATTTGCTGGACTTACAAACGCTTTCTGAATCAGTTGAACTGGAGTTTAAGCTGGCG
This sequence comes from Klebsiella sp. HMSC25G12, assembly GCF_001807705.1. Lineage (NCBI taxonomy): Bacteria > Pseudomonadati > Pseudomonadota > Gammaproteobacteria > Enterobacterales > Enterobacteriaceae > Klebsiella > Klebsiella sp. HMSC25G12. The sequence goes on from NZ_KV789834.1 coordinate 46,514, forward strand.
CAGGGAGCGGAGGGTAAAGGTAAACTGCCAGAGGATTTCTGGCGGACGTACAGTGCGATGGCGAACACCCGCGGTGGCTATGTCGTGTTAGGTGTCAGGGAAAAGAAAGGAAACTTTATCGTTGAAGGGATTAGCGATATGGCTACCGTTACGAAGCAACTTTTTGATATTGCTAACAATAAGAAGAAAGTCAATGTCAATTTACTGACCGAAGAGTCGCTACAAGTCATCAAACTTGATAATAAAGAAGTCATTGTCATTGAGATTCCCATAGCAAGACGAGAACAAAAACCCGTCTATCTCAATAATCAGCCGATGACGGAAACCTATCTCCGCCGTCATGAAGCGGACTGCCACTGCTCTGCAGAGCAAATCAAAAGAATGCTTGCAGAGCAGGTCGAGGATAGCTGTGATGACCGGATCCTGACCGGGTTTGATTTCAGTGATATCGATCAGGACAGTTTGCGCGCCTACCGTAATCTCTTTGCGGTGGCGAAACCTCAGCATCCATGGCAGGAACTAAATCTCGTTGATTTATTTAAGAATATCGGCGGCTGGCGTCAAAATCGTCAGAGCGGGGAGGAGGGCATAACTCTTGCTGGTATCCTGATGTTTGGCACCTGGAATGCCATTCAGGACGCGGTCCCTAACTATTTTGTTGATTATCGTGAACGGGACGATGCACAACCTGATTCCCGCTGGATCGACCGTATCTATCCGGATGGCTCATGGTCAGGCAATGTTTTTGATTTTTACCGCCGGACTTATCGAAAACTGATCACTGATCTTAAGGTACCTTTTGAATTGCAGGACGGTATTCGGCTGGATGAAACCAAAGTTCATGAAGCTATCCGAGAGGCGCTTGTTAATACCCTGGTGCATGCTGATTATACGGGTCGAAGCTCAATCTTAGTGGTCAGACGGCCGGATCTTTTTGGCTTCCGTAATCCAGGGCTGATGCGAATACCGCCGGAAATCGCAGTGAAAGGTGGAGAAAGCGACTGTCGTAACCGCCGTATGCATCAGATGTTTTTAATGATTGGGGCGGGGGAGCGAGCGGGGTCCGGGGTTCCGAAAATTATAAGCGGCTGGAAATGGGCAAACTGGCGCACACCAAAGTTATATGAAAAAACGGAACCCTCTGAACAAACGTTGCTTGAACTGTCCACAGTAAGCCTTGTATCACAGGTAGTGACTGAGCGGCTCAATGGTTTGTTTGGCCACCGTTTTTCTCTGCTTGATGATCTTGAAAGGATGATCGTTATCACCGCGGCGACAGAGGGATGGGTAAACCATGAGCGAGCCTGTCAGCTAACGAGCAGACATTCGCGTGATGTCACCCTGGCATTTCCCAAATTAGTCGATAGGGGATTTCTGGTTGCCAGCGGTGAAAAGCGAGATAAATCATATAGTTTACCTGGAATGGCACTGCCATCGCCGGAAGACATATTTGCAAATGCGTTAAGTTCTACATCGAGCTTAACGCATAACGCTCAGGGCTTAACGCATAGTGGCAACAGCTTAACGCATAGCGTTCCTGATTTAGTCGGTAACCCTCAGGGAAGGGATGAATATGGTCGGTTCATCAGCCACTTTTTAGATAAGCCGTTCATTGATGATCTTGACGCATTAAGTGATGGATTCCGGCATGAGCTTGAAGTGTTAACCGCGCCATCCCGGGCGCAACGACGACTGGAAACCGAGGTGATGAAGGCGTTGCTTGTCCAGTTGTGCGCTGGTCATTACTTATCCGTCGCAGTTATGGAGAAATTATTGGGACGTAAGGCGCAGAGTATTCGCCAGAATTACTTAAAGCCCATGGTGGATGCGAGGCAACTCAAACTGGCGTTTCCCAACAAGCCTAACTCACCTCGACAAGGGTATACGGTGGTCTAGCCTTTTGTTCGTGAGCTTCCGACGCAATGCCGCCCTTCGTTTTTATGATTCGCGCAATACCCCTCTTGCCATTTGTCAGGACGATATACATGCCGTGCCGTCTGGTTCCGTAAGTAGGGACCGGCCAAAAATTCCACCAAAATCACAATAAACGACTTTACCCACGTTTCCAGCCAGCTATTCGCTATTTTGTGACATCTTCCATTGCATTTTTTTATCGATGAACAGATCTTTTTTCGCGAAGCTTATGGCTAAATGTAGCATTTTCCGCTGTGCGCTTTAACGTTCGCGCTATTAATCGCTCACATATTGGTCACACGGCAAGAAATTTTTCTCATTTGTTGGAATTGTTTCCCTCTGCGTGTTGCAAATTATTAAGGTCATTATTCTGCTTATTGACCCGTAGCATAAATTTCTCTGCTGAAAATAGCGCCTTGAAGTTTTTTTAATCTTTGCCTGCCGTTTCTCACGCTGGATGTAAAACCCGGCTGGCTGTATTGACGTTTCCCCATTCTGTTGACAGATTGTAGGGCATGAGGGGCATTTCATGGAGAATCCGTACTGCAACTCAGTCGTTTTTGCGAAAGGAATCCCCATCTCTCTCTACGCCTTCGGGCACCACCGACTGGACCGGGTATATTCTAAATAGTTCGAGCTGCGGAAAGGCGGCAAGTGTACGAGCTCCCCTGAGCATAGATAACGATGTGACTGGGATGATCGAGCGCAGCCAACGCATCCGTTGTTTGAAATAGGACGAATAAAAATAAATAAAGGTCCGGCGGATATATGCAAACAACATCACAGTTTTGGAGCAGAATAATGAGTATTTCCTTGAAGAAATCAGGGATGCTGAAGCTTGGTCTGAGCCTGGTCGCCATGACCGTCGCCGCCAGCGTGCAAGCGAAAACCCTGGTTTATTGTTCTGAAGGCTCGCCGGAAGGCTTTAACCCACAGCTCTTCACCTCTGGCACCACCTATGACGCCAGTTCCGTACCGATCTATAACCGCCTGGTCGAATTTAAAACCGGTACCACGGAAGTTATTCCAGGGCTTGCTGAGAAATGGGAAGTCAGTCCTGATGGCAAAACCTATACTTTCCATCTGCGCCAGGGCGTGAAGTGGCAAGATAATAAAGACTTCAAACCCACCCGTGACCTGAACGCCGATGACATCGTGTTCTCCTTCGATCGCCAGAAGAATACCAATAACCCGTACCATAAAGTTTCTGGCGGCAGCTATGAATACTTTGAAGGGATGGGGTTACCGGACCTGATTAGCGAAGTGAAGAAAGTGGACGATAAAACCGTCCAGTTCGTCCTGACTCGCCCGGAAGCGCCGTTCCTCGCTGACCTGGCCATGGACTTCGCCTCCATCCTGTCGAAAGAGTATGCCGATAACATGTTGAAAGCTGGCACGCCGGAAAAAGTGGACCTCAATCCAATCGGTACCGGCCCATTCCAGCTGCTGCAGTACCAGAAAGATTCCCGCATTCTGTATAAAGCCTTCCCGGGCTACTGGGGTACCAAGCCGAAGATCGATCGTCTGGTCTTCTCCATCACCCCGGACGCTTCCGTGCGCTATGCCAAGCTGCAGAAAAATGAGTGCCAGGTGATGCCGTACCCGAACCCGGCGGATATCGCGCGCATGAAGGAAGATAAGAACATTACCCTGCTGGAACAGCCGGGCCTGAACGTCGGTTATCTCTCCTTCAACACTGAGAAGAAACCGCTGGACGACGTCAAAGTTCGTCAGGCGCTGACCTACGCGGTGAACAAAGAAGCGATCATCAAAGCCGTTTACCAGGGCGCAGGCCAGGCGGCGAAGAACCTGATCCCGCCGACCATGTGGGGCTATAACGACGACGTTAAGGACTACACCTACGATCCGGAGAAGGCGAAACAGCTGCTGAAAGAAGCGGGCCTGGAAAAAGGCTTCACCATCGACCTGTGGGCAATGCCAGTACAGCGTCCGTACAACCCGAATGCTCGCCGTATGGCTGAAATGATCCAGGCTGACTGGGCGAAAGTCGGGGTCCAGGCCAAGATTGTTACCTATGAGTGGGGTGAATATCTGAAGCGGGCGAAAGCGGGCGAGCACCAGACCGTAATGATGGGCTGGACCGGTGACAACGGGGATCCGGATAACTTCTTCGCGACCCTGTTCAGCTGCGCCGCAGCGAAAGACGGCTCCAACTACTCGCGCTGGTGCTATAAGCCGTTTGAAGATCTGATTCAGCCGGCCCGCGCTACCGACGACCACAACAAGCGTATTGAACTGTACAAACAGGCTCAGGTAGTGATGCATGACCAGGCTCCGGCGCTGATCATCGCCCACTCCACCGTCTATGAGCCGGTGCGTAAAGAAGTCAAAGGCTATGTGGTGGATCCGCTGGGCAAACACCACTTCGATAACGTCTCCGTCGAATAATAAGCACGATGCCTGACCCCCTCTCCCCGCGCGGGAGAGGTAGGGGGCGTATTCCCGCTATTCCGGGGAATGCTTTTGTGAGCAATACAGACGCCCTGTCGCCAGGCGGGGCGTCACTAGAGAGAATCCGGGTTATGTTGCAGTTTATTCTCCGACGTCTGGGACTCGTCATCCCGACATTTATCGGTATCACCCTTCTCACCTTTGCCTTCGTCCATATGATCCCCGGCGATCCGGTGATGATTATGGCGGGTGAACGTGGTATTTCCCCCGAGCGTCACGCGCAGCTGCTGGCCGAAATGGGCCTTGATAAGCCGCTGTGGCAGCAATATGCCCATTACATTTGGGGCGTACTGCACGGTGATTTAGGCATCTCGCTGAAAAGCCGCATTCCCGTGTGGCAAGAGTTTGTCCCGCGCTTTAAAGCCACCCTTGAGCTGGGCGTTTGCGCGATGATTTTCGCTGTCGCCGTCGGTATTCCGGTGGGCGTGCTGGCTGCGGTAAAACGCGGATCCATCTTTGACCACACCGCCGTGGGTCTGGCGCTGACCGGCTACTCCATGCCTATCTTCTGGTGGGGCATGATGCTGATTATGCTGGTTTCGGTGCAGTTGAACCTGACGCCGGTCTCCGGGCGTATCAGCGATACGGTGTTCCTTGACGATACTCTGCCGCTGACCGGCTTCATGCTGATCGACACCGCCATCTGGGGCGAGCAGGGCGACTTTATTGACGCCTTAATGCATATGATCCTGCCGGCTATCGTGCTGGGCACCATCCCGCTGGCGGTGATTGTGCGTATGACCCGTTCGTCGATGCTGGAAGTGCTCGGCGAAGACTATATTCGTACCGCGCGCGCCAAAGGGCTGACCCGGATGCGAGTGATTGTGGTCCACGCGCTGCGCAACGCGATGCTGCCGGTGGTCACGGTCATTGGCCTGCAGGTGGGCACGCTGCTGGCGGGCGCCATCCTGACGGAAACCATTTTCTCATGGCCTGGTTTAGGCCGCTGGCTGATCGACGCGCTGCAGCGTCGCGATTATCCGGTGGTGCAGGGCGGGGTGCTGCTGGTGGCGACGATGATTATCCTCGTCAACCTGCTGGTCGACCTGCTGTATGGCGTGGTGAACCCGCGTATCCGGCATAAGAAGTAAGGGGCCATCATGTCACAAGTTTCTGAGAATAAAGCTATTGCTGCACCGGTGCCAATGACCCCGCTGCAGGAGTTCTGGCACTATTTCAAACGCAACAAAGGCGCGGTCGTCGGTCTGGTGTACGTGGCGGTGATGATTATCATCGCGGTGTTCGCCAACTTCCTCGCCCCGTATAACCCGGCGGATCAGTTCCGTGATTCGCTGCTGGCGCCGCCGTTCTGGCAGGATGGCGGCAGCCTGGCGCATCTGCTTGGTACCGACGACGTGGGCCGCGATATTCTGTCGCGTCTGATGTACGGCGCCCGCCTGTCGCTGCTGGTGGGCTGCCTGGTGGTGGTCCTGTCGCTGATCCTTGGCGTGGTGCTCGGCCTGGTGGCGGGCTATTTCGGCGGGGTGGTGGATTCCATCATTATGCGCGTCGTCGATATTATGCTGGCGCTGCCGAGCCTGCTGCTGGCGCTGGTGCTGGTGGCTATCTTCGGGCCATCTATCGTCAACGCGTCGCTGGCGCTAACCTTCGTGGCGCTCCCGCACTATGTGCGTCTGACGCGCGCCGCGGTGCTGGTGGAGGTCAACCGCGACTACGTGACCGCTTCCCGCGTAGCGGGCGCCGGCGCGATGCGCCAGATGTTCGTCAATATTCTTCCCAACTGTCTCGCGCCGCTGATCGTTCAGGCGTCGCTGGGCTTTTCTAACGCCATTCTCGATATGGCAGCGCTGGGGTTCCTCGGCATGGGCGCGCAGCCGCCGACGCCTGAGTGGGGCACCATGCTCTCCGACGTATTGCAGTTCGCGCAAAGCGCCTGGTGGGTGGTGACCTTCCCGGGCGTGGCGATCCTGCTGACGGTGCTGGCATTTAACCTGATGGGTGACGGTCTGCGTGACGCGCTCGATCCCAAACTGAAGCAGTAAGAGGTTCGAGATGGCGTTATTAAATGTAGATAAATTATCGGTGCATTTCGGCGATGAGAACGCGCCGTTCCGCGCCGTAGACCGCATCAGCTATAGCGTGAAGCAGGGTGAAGTGGTCGGTATTGTGGGGGAGTCCGGTTCCGGTAAATCCGTCAGTTCGCTGGCGATTATGGGCCTGATTGACTATCCCGGCCGGGTGATGGCGGACAAACTGGAGTTCAATGGCCGCGACCTGCAGCGCATCTCTGAAAAAGAGCGGCGTCAGCTGGTGGGGGCGGAAGTGGCGATGATCTTCCAGGATCCGATGACCAGCCTCAATCCGTGCTATACCGTCGGCTACCAGATTATGGAAGCGATCAAAGTTCATCAGGGCGGCAATAAGCAAACTCGCCGTCAGCGGGCCATCGACCTGCTGAACCTGGTGGGCATTCCCGATCCGGCGTCGCGGCTCGACGTTTACCCGCACCAGCTTTCCGGCGGGATGAGTCAGCGCGTGATGATCGCGATGGCGATTGCCTGTCGGCCAAAACTGCTGATTGCCGATGAACCGACCACCGCACTGGACGTGACTATTCAGGCGCAGATCATCGAGCTGCTGCTGGAGTTGCAGCAGCAAGAGAATATGGCGCTGGTGCTGATCACCCACGACCTGGCGCTGGTGGCCGAGGCGGCGCATAAAATTATCGTCATGTATGCGGGTCAGGTGGTGGAGACCGGTGATGCGAAGGATATCTTCCGCGCGCCGCGTCATCCGTACACCCAGGCGCTGCTGCGCGCGCTGCCGGAGTTCGCCCAGGATAAGGCGCGTCTGGCGTCGCTGCCGGGCGTGGTGCCGGGGAAATATGACCGTCCTGTCGGCTGTCTGCTGAACCCGCGCTGCCCCTATGCCACGGATAAATGCCGGAGCGAAGAGCCCGCGCTCGCGGATCTTACCGGCGGCCGTCAGTCTAAATGTCACTACCCACTCGATGATGCCGGGAGGCCTGGATTATGAGTACGCAAAAGGCCGCCACGCAACAACCGCTGTTGCAGGCCATTGATCTGAAAAAACACTACCCGGTGAAGAAGGGAATATTCGCCCCGGAACGACTGGTGAAAGCGCTGGACGGCGTCTCCTTTACCCTTGAGCGTGGTAAAACGCTGGCGGTGGTGGGAGAGTCGGGCTGCGGCAAATCGACCCTCGGTCGTCTGCTGACAATGATTGAAATCCCCACTGGCGGTGAGCTGTATTATCAGGGGCAGGATCTGCTTAAGCATGACCCGCAGGCGCAGAAGCTCCGGCGGCAGAAAATCCAGATTGTGTTCCAGAACCCGTATGGTTCGCTGAACCCGCGAAAAAAAGTGGGGCAGATTCTGGAAGAGCCGCTGTTGATTAACAGCAGCCTGAGTAAAGAGCAGCGCCGTGAAAAAGCGCTGGCGATGATGGCGAAGGTCGGCCTGAAAACCGAGCATTACGATCGCTACCCGCATATGTTTTCCGGCGGTCAGCGCCAGCGTATCGCTATTGCCCGCGGGCTGATGCTGGATCCGGACGTGGTGATTGCCGATGAGCCGGTTTCCGCGCTGGACGTTTCGGTACGTGCCCAGGTGCTGAACCTGATGATGGATCTGCAGCAGGATTTAGGGCTGTCCTACGTGTTTATCTCCCACGACCTGTCGGTCGTCGAGCACATCGCTGATGAAGTGATGGTGATGTATCTCGGCCGCTGCGTGGAGAAGGGCACCAAGGACCAGATCTTCAACAATCCGCGTCATCCGTACACCCAGGCGCTGTTGTCGGCGACGCCGCGTCTGAATCCGGACGATCGGCGCGAGCGGATCAAGCTGACCGGCGAACTGCCGAGCCCGCTGAACCCACCGCCGGGCTGCGCCTTTAACGCGCGCTGCCGTCGACGCTTTGGTCCCTGCACCCAGCTTCAGCCGCAGCTTAAGGATTACGGCGGCCAGCTGGTAGCCTGCTTTGCCGTCGATCAGGATGAGAATCCGCAAAAACCCCACGCCTGATGGCACACTCCCGGTCCCAGGACCGGGAGTTTCTCTTCCGCCGGAGAGGAAACCTGGCAACACCGTTCATTACCGCAGTTTCTGCCATACTCTCGGAGCATTCTTCGTCGATTATCCGAAAAAATAAGCCTTTCAGTCCATTTTTATAGGGAAGGTGCGAACAAGTTCCTGATATGAG
>NZ_KV789835.1:0-9080 GCF_001807705.1 Klebsiella sp. HMSC25G12
AACGGGAGTGACCATAGATTCCGTTTTCTGAGACGACCCCAAGTGGAGGACGGGCAACTGACGGTACAGCGTCCGGGGCAGAAAACCACGCAGACCCTGGCCGTGGGCGCGGGCGTGTTTGACGGTATTAAAATCGGCCACGGCTGGGTGGAAAGTCCCGGCAGGTCGGTTAGCGAGACGGCAACGGTCTTTGCGTCGGTGACGCAGCGTGAGCTGGATAACGCCACCCTCAACCAGCTGGCGCAGAGCGGAAGTCATCTCCGTCTGTACTCAGCGCAGGATGCGGCTCGCACGACGGAGAAGCTGTCGCGGCATACCGCCTTCAGCGTGGTCTCAGAGCAGCTGAAGACCCGATCCGGCGAGACGGACCTGGATGCGGCCATTGCGCAGCAGAAGGCCGGACTGCGTACCCCGGCAGAACAGGCCATTCACCTGGCCATCCCGCTGCTTGAAAGTGAGAAACTGACCTTCTCCCGGCCCCAGCTGCTGGCGACGGCGCTGGAAACCGGGGGCGGGAAGGTTCCGATGGCGGACATCGACACGACCATTCAGGCACAAATCAGGTCGGGGCAGTTGCTGAATGTACCGGTGGCGCACGGCTACGGCAATGACCTGCTGATTTCCCGTCAGACCTGGGACGCAGAAAAAAGCATCCTGACCCACGTGCTGGAAGGTAAAGACGCGGTGGCCCCCCTGATGGACCGTGTGCCGGCCAGTCTGATGACGGACCTGACCGCCGGACAGCGGGCGGCGACCCGGATGATTCTGGAAAGCACGGATCGGTTCACGGTGGTTCAGGGGTATGCCGGGGTGGGGAAAACCACCCAGTTCCGGGCCGTCATGAGTGCCATCAGTCTGCTGCCGGAAGAGACCCGTCCGCGCGTCATCGGTCTGGCGCCGACGCATCGCGCGGTCGGGGAAATGCAGAGTGCCGGCGTGGATGCGCGCACGACGGCGTCGTTCCTCCACGACACGCAGTTGCTGCAGCGCAATGGCCAGACACCCGATTTCAGCAACACCCTGTTCCTGCTCGACGAGAGCTCAATGGTGGGGCTGGCCGATATGGCAAAAGCCCACTCCCTCATCGTCGCTGGCGGTGGACGGGCGGTGTCCAGTGGGGATAACGACCAGCTGCAGCCCATCGCGCCGGGCCAGCCGTTCAGGCTGATGCAGCAGCGCAGCGCCGCCGACATTGCCATCATGAAAGAGATTGTGCGCCAGGTGCCTGAGCTGCGACCGGCGGTCTACAGCCTGATTGAGCGGGATGTGCACCGCGCCCTGACCACCATTGAGCAGGTCACGCCGGAGCAGGTGCCGAGAAAAGAAGGCGCCTGGGCGCCGGGCAGTTCTGTGGTGGAATTCACGCCGGCGCAGGAAAAGGCGATACAAAAGGCGCTGAGCGAGGGGAAAACCCTGCCGGCAGGTCAGCCCGCGACGCTCTACGAGGCGCTGGTGAAGGACTATACCGGACGGACCCCGGAGGCACAGTCGCAGACGCTGGTGATCACCCACCTGAACAAGGACCGGCGGGCGCTGAACAGTCTGATCCATGGCGCACGGCGGGAGAACGGGGAAACCGGCAAAGAGGAAATCACCCTGCCGGTGCTGGTCACGAGTAACATCCGTGACGGTGAACTGCGCAAATTGTCGACCTGGACGGCTCACAAGGAGGCGGTGGCGCTGGTTGATAACGTATACCACCGTATCAGCAAGGTGGATAAGGATAATCAGATGATCACCCTGACAGACAGTGAAGGAAAGGAGCGATATATCTCACCCCGGGAGGCATCGGCAGAAGGCGTCACGCTCTATCGTCAGGAAAAGATCACCGTGTCTCAGGGGGACCGAATGCGCTTCAGCAAAAGTGACCTGGAGCGCGGCTATGTGGCCAACAGTATCTGGGAGGTGCAGTCTGTTGCGGGTGACAGTGTCACGCTGTCTGATGGCAAAACCACCCGCACGCTGACCCCGAAGGCGGATCAGGCGCAGCAGCATATCGACCTCGCCTACGCCATCACGGCTCACGGCGCCCAGGGGGCCAGCGAACCGTATGCCATCGCGCTGGAAGGGGTGGCCGGTGGTCGGGAACAGATGGCCAGCTTTGAGTCTGCCTATGTGGCTTTATCCCGCATGAAACAGCATGTGCAGGTTTACACCGACAGCCGTGAGGGCTGGATAAAGGCCATCAAGCATTCACCTGAGAAAGCGACGGCGCACGATATTCTTGAACCCCGTAACGACCGGGCGGTGAAAAGCGCCGATCTGCTGTTCGGGCGGGCAAGACTACTGGATGAAACCGCCGCTGGCCGGGCAGCCCTGCAGCAGTCCGGTCTGGCACAGGGAAATTCACCGGGAAAATTCATTTCTCCGGGGAAAAAGTACCCTCAGCCGCATGTGGCGCTGCCGGCATTCGATAAGAACGGGAAAGCCGCCGGTATCTGGCTCAGCCCGCTGACCGATCGGGACGGACGGCTGGAGGCCATCGGCGGAGAGGGACGAATTATGGGCAATGACGCCGCCCGGTTCGTGGCGCTGCAGAACAGCCGCAATGGTGAAAGCCTGCTGGCCGGGAATATGGGGGAGGGCGTCAGAATGGCCCGCGACAATCCCGATACCGGGGTGGTGGTGCGGCTGGCCGGTGATGACCGCCCCTGGAACCCCGGGGCCATGACCGGCGGGCGGGTATGGGCTGAACCGGCGCCGGTGGCTCCGGTACCGCAGGCCGGGGCTGACATTATCCTCCCGCCAGAGGTTCTGGCGCAGCGGGCGGCAGAAGAACAGCAGCGCCGCGAAATGGAAAAACAGGCGGAACAGACTGCCCGGGAAGTGGCCGGGGAGGCGCGTAAAGCCGGCGAGCCGGTGGACCGGGTGAAAGAGGTTATCGGGGACGTCATCCGTGGACTCGAGCGTGACCGGCCGGGCCCGGAGAAAACGACGCTACCGGATGATCCTCAGTTCCGGCGCTAGGAGGCGGCGATTCAGCAGGTGGCCTCAGAAAGTCTGCAGCGTGAGCGTCTGCAGGCTGTGGAGCGGGACATGGTTCGTGACCTGAACCGCGAGAAAACCCTCGGGGGCGACTGACGCGCCTGCGGCTTGTCTGCTCCGGCAGCCTCCCCGATTAAAATCGGGCAGTCTGCCGGAGCGCTAAAAGGAAAAAAACATGAGAGCACAACACACATTTCCAGGTGCGACAGACCGCTGGCTTCATCGCCTGCTAACCTGGACACCGGGACAAACGGATATGATTAAAACGGTCGCACTGGTACTGATGGTGACTGACCACACCGGCTTACTGCTGGCCGGAAACAATGAAGTGATGCGCCTGCTGGGACGGGGCTGTTTTCCACTGTTCGGTCTGGCATGGGGAATGAATCTGGCCCGGCACGCGGAAATACGCCAGTCGCAGCTGAACAGCCTGTGGGGCTGGGCGCTGGTTGCCCAGGTGTCGTTTATGCTCATCGGGTACCCGTGGTATACCGGGAATATTCTGTTTGCCTTTGCCGTCACCGGCCAGGTCCTGCGGTGGGTCAGCCAGCCGTCCTGGTCTTACACCCTCCCGGCGGCTGGACTGCTGGTCGCCTGGATACCCCTGTCGACCGCCAGCTACGGCATGGCCGGAGTGGGTATGCTCACCGCCAGCTGGCTGCTTTGCCGCGCACAGCATGCACCGGAACGGCTGGGATACGGGGTGCTGTGGGCCCTCATGGTGTTGCTGATGAATATGCATAACGTGAGTGAATCGGCGGCCGGGCTGGCGATTGCGCTGCTGACGCTGATCGTGTGTTCATCTGCCGGAGAACATGTGAAACGCTTCTGGCCGCGGCATTTCTTTGTGATGTTCTATGCAGTGCACCTGGCGGTACTGGGTATTGTCATCTCGATGTAAAAAAAAACCGGACACAGGTCCGGGGGGCGGGCACATTGCCCGTAAACGTGACAAGGGGATATCATCGTTGTGTCCACTGCATTGTGAGGTGAAACGATGATACCGTTAGCGTATCGTATACCTCAGACCTGTAGCTTTTATTGATATGGCCCCTTATGAGTGAAGAAAAACGCCCTGTACTGAGCCTGAAACGAAAACCGGCGGAGAACAGTACGGCACCCGCGGAGGCGACACCTGTCCCTGGTGTGGTGCGCCGTAAGAAGGTCGTGGTGGTTTCGTCCCCGCCGGCCTGGAAGGCAAAGAAAGAGAAACTTGAGAAGGTTAAACAAGCGGCCGAAGCCGCCGCGCGTAACGCGGCGCCGGCGCCGGTTAAAGCAGTAAAGACGCCACCTCCGGTGCGTTATCTTCGCCTGCTGCCGCCGGAACAGGCCATTATGACCCTGAAGGCGTTCTGGCCACAGCTGTTCGACGGAAACGCGCCACGTCTGCTGGCGACGGGCATGCGCGAACAGCTGTTTGCGGATATCGTGAACCGTGACCTGCCGCTGTCGCATAAACAGGTGATTAAGTGCCTGAAGAGTCTGACCCGGTCTGCGGGCTATCTGTCCCGGATGAAGGTGGGGGCCTCCCGCTATGATCTGCAGGGGAATGCCGTCGCGACCGTCACTGCAGAGGAAGCGCAGTACGCCAGCGAGCGCATGATGAAAGAACTCCTGCGAACTGAGCGTATGCGGAGCCAGTCAGCTGGCTGAATACAATCGAGGAGAGGAAATGGATTTTGAAGCGCGGAAACAAAAAGCGCTGGCGATAATGTCCAGCCGTAAGATGTGGAAAAGCAATTATGCACCGCTTCTGATACGACTGTTGTGGCGGCTGGGGATAAACATTCCCCCGCTGCCGTTTGCTCCGTTCTGGCAGGTTTTTGTCGTAATGACAGGCTATTTCTCCCTTGGATACGGGCTGTGGATGTACTGGACGGTGTGGCGGGCCCAAGGGATGCCTCTCCTGTTCGCCTGCGAAATCAGTCTTATCGCGGGCGTGTTATTTGGCCTGACGATGGCACTTTTTCATCTGTGGCGGCGAAAGGTGAATAAATTACCTGACTGGAAAGATCTGTAATGAAATAAATATATGCTGTCAGGTTGTGAATATTCCTGGCCTGACAGCCCCCTCGTTTTCTTAAAACATTTACCCTGTATGGTGTGGTTATTATACGTGACTACGTCCGTTCTGGTATTACTCCAGTCCGGAAGGGGCTGTTGTGTTTCTTATTGTCGTATATAGCCAGAACAAATATATTCAAACGAAAGAGAGGTAAAGGGGGAAAGGCATTGTGGCTGAGGCATGTGTGTTGCCCGGGTATGGGCAGACGCGAAGAATGACAAGCCATTCGGTGCCGTGAATGGCTGCTTCGGGACTGCCACGTCCCGGGGCGATGTGACGCTTATAAGTGCTCAATTTTCAATTTAAGTCATCCACTATCAGTATTTAACTGATTTCAATATTTTTATTACATCACGACGTGCGATTTATGAAATTCACAGACTTTCATTTCGTGCGTAAATCATCAAATAAAAAGGAATAATACTATGTTTAAATATTTTATTCTGCGCAAACAGCAGCAGTTGTTCTGTTATTTCTGCGGTATCGTGCTAGCGATGGTTCTTATGCTCCTGTTCCCTTCCGTTTTTCGGGGGAGTGGGTTTTATCTGCTTTTATCGTCTGTTGCGCTGTTCTGGGCAGGCCTTGCCCTATATACGCGTCACATCGACCGGATGAGAAAGCCAGAGGTCTCACCGCTGGTCAGTATTCGCGACGGTAATCAGGTGGTGGCCGAGGTGCCGCGACATGAAAAGGCCCGGCTGGAATGGGAAATCTTCCGGGACGATGAGGTGTTTCGCCAGCAAAGGTGGGAGCTTACAGGCCTGACCGGACGGGTTATCAGCCGGGGGCTGTTGTATACGCCGGCGGTGATGCTGGTCGGTATCGGTATTCTCGCCTGGGGTTCCCCACAGGATGCCATCCGCCTGATTAATGCTCTTCGTAATATGCCTGCTGCGGAACTGGTGCATCAGATTGGTTTTGTCCTGTGCCTCGTCCTGCAGATTAGCGTCATATCAGTTCTGATCGCTGATGTTGTAGCCGGGAGAGGACTGCCGAATGTATTTCGCCGCGCGTTGCTCGACAGGCTGCCGGCAGAGTTCTGCCTTATCAGAAGAGGGACAGAAAGATGAGGACGACGACAGGAAAACGCATCGGGAAAGAAAGGAACATCAGGGAATAAAATACATGGCAAAGATATTAATGATGGCGGGCAGTACCGTTGTTGTGCTGAGTTTGCTGGGGTTTCTGGTGCTGCTTCTGAAAGGACGCGCAGTAACGAAGACTTCCCCGGTTCTGATGTCACTCAAAGCCCTGGGTATTCGCCCCTCAGAGGCTGAGCAACGGTTGTGTCGCCAGCGGGTCTGGGTGGGTAATGAGACACTGATGACGCCACGGGAACAACATTTTTTCCGGGCATTACTCAGGCATACCAGCCGAAATCGCTGGCTGTTGTGTCCTCAGGTCCGGGTGGCAGATATTGCCACACTCTCTTCCCATATCCGGCCACGATCCCGGACCTGGTGGCAACTCTTCCGGATGGCATCACAGTGGCACTGCGATGTGGTCATCGTTGACATCCATACCTTCGCTATCGTCGGCGCAGTTGAACTGGATGATGCCTCACACCTGAAAAAACACCGTATCCGGCGCGATATTCTGCTGGAAGAGGTTCTGAGGCAGGCCGGTATTCCACTATTACGCGATCGGGATTCAGAGAGGCTGGTAAGAAGGGTCAGAGAGTTTCTGAAATACCGCGGAGCCGATGCTGCCGAAAAATCCATAACCGGTATGAATTCAACGACAGAGCATACTGAACGCAAGGAGAAAGAAAAATGATTATCGCCGCCGAAGTGAAACGTGATGAACAGGGGTACTGGACACATCCTGTGCTGGCACGCAGTGGTTGTGAAACTTCCGCAGAATTAAGCTACAGGCTCAGAACTCATAAACTTCAGTGCTTTGTGATGACAATGCGCGATGAAGCGCCTGAAGCTTTTGCTCCCGGATTTACGGATGAAGCCCCGGATGCCCGTGGCTGGATACCGGAACCACCGGATGATGATGATGGCTGGTTCCTGGGCTCTGTCCACGATACCGGCGACGGACCCGTCTGCTACTGGTTTCGGCATACCACAAAATCCTGACGCCTCCGCATGGCGTCGTTGTCCAACCCCGGGAACGGGGAAAAACCAGTTTCCCCCGCTCCCGGCGTTTCTTAAAACACCCGTTAAGGAAATACTGTGAAAAAAATTAACCGTACACTCCGCAAATGTTGTCTGTCGGGGCTGATCAGCCTGACTTTGTGTGCACCTGTTCCGGCCGTGTATGCCGCCAGCATCGAGGCGGGTTTTTCTCCAGAAGGTTCGGCGCTGCAGCTGGTACTGAATACGATCGTGACTGCGCAGCAAAGTATTCGCTTGATGGGCTACAGCTTCACTTCACCGGAAGTAACGCGAGCACTGATCCAGGCGAAACAGCGGGGTATCGATGTCAGAGTGTTACTTGACTGGAAAGCCAACAGCGCGAAAGGGAGTGCAGGTGTGGCGGCAATGAATCTGCTGGCCAATGCCGGTATTCCTGTACGAACCGTCAGCCAGTTTAAAATCATGCACGACAAGGTGATTATCACCGACGGCCGAAACGTGGAAACGGGGTCGTTCAACTATTCCCGCGCTGCGGCGAACAGCAACTCCGAAAATGCCCTGGTCATCCGGGATTACCCTGCGCTGGCTGATACCTATCTGAAGCACTGGCAGTCCCGGTGGGAGATGGGGAGGGACTGGTCGGTCTCCTATTAAGTTTTTCTTCTAAATCAACATTTCAATCTCCTGAAAGATACCGCTGCGCCAACAACGATATCTTTCATTTTGTAATTTAGTCTTCGCCGACCTACGGTTCCTGTAGTATCTTTGTTCAAGTATTCAGTCAGATGCTTGAGGAGGCAGAGATGTCACAGGTCGTAAACGTAATTACTTCCTCACAAAAACCTAAACGTCCATATCGGAAAGGAAACCCGGTATCAGCGAACGAACGCCAGAAGGCTTCTCTGGCGAGGCGTAGTAATACCCATAAATCCATACATGCGCTCATTCAGATTCCGTTAAAAGAGAAACTGGCTCAGTTTGCTGAGGAGGAAGGAATTACGCAGGCTCAAATGATTGAAAAACTGATTAAACTTGAAGCAGAGCGCCGTGGAAATGATGTGTAAAAATTCACATTCTTGATCCGGTTGGCTATGAGTGCTAGATTACTGATCGTTTAGACATTGCTGGTTGGCCACGCCTTAAAGTGGCAGGGAACTGGTTCTGCTGAGGTATAACCCCGGAATCAGAAAGCAAAAACCCCGATAATCCTCACTAAGTTTGGCGACTGGAGAAGATTACCGGGGCTCACTTAAAACTGCATAGAGATTGTTGCTCTATGCAGGGAGTATAGATTTATGCTCAGAAAAGTTCAAGACCTTCTGTGCTCACTCCTTCCGCGCAACATAAGCGCAGGAAGCGGTGACTGATCATAACCAACAAAGCTCACGCAAGTATGTTCAGGTAAACAATCCTGAACCTGTTTTCACGGTTCCCCAGGACTACACTCCTTGGCCTTTCTCGCTGAAACTTATGGTAAAAGCCAATGGTTTCACTGAAAGCTTCAGTTTCGATATCGCATCAGCGATGTCGCGTAGGGACGGAATACGAAAACGTAAACCCCCATTTTTGCGCCGCAGAGCGATGAATGCGTTGCTCATGGCAATGTGTTTTTATTACGATCCCCTGTCAAATAAAGTTCTGCGCTCACTCAGAGAGATTGCCCTGGAGTGCGGACTTGCAACTAAATCTCTTTCTGGCGAAGTGTCCATTACACGAGCAATCAGGGCACTGGAATCGCTGGAGAAAGATTTTGAATTTGTTGCCTGCTCATCGGATCGCTATTTAACTGCTGAGATTTTTTTCACCCCTAAGCTGTTCGAATTTCTTGGCGTATTTCCACTCTCTCTGAGCGAAGCCAGACTGAAGTGTCTGGCCGCCAAAAACAGCTGCAGGGAGAGTGCAGATGAGTAATGCGCACAATCCGCAACACTGGAGTCAGCTGGATA
>NZ_KV789836.1:0-2401 GCF_001807705.1 Klebsiella sp. HMSC25G12
TGAGCCTTCCCACCATGATCGGGGAAGACCCACATATATACAGTATTATTTTGCGGAGGCCGTTTTTTTTCAAGTCATCTTGTTGCCGTTGTCTGTAACCATTTGCTGTTCCTGCAAAAACAGGGAAATTTCAGAAGGATTACTGCCAGTCCGGAGAATCGTTATCTAATAAAATGTAATATACTGAAGTACAGTGCATTTATTCTGAGTGGAGTGATTATGAATACGGGTTTAAGGCAGGTTCTGCGATATGCAGGCGTCCCGGTTGACGCCGCTGAACCGGTGCGCCGGCAATTCGGTAGCCGGCTGATTTTAATCGTGACGGTTGCTCTCCTTCCGCTGTTGATTGCTGACGTCCCTCAGTGGCTATTTGTGCTCTCTCAGATTATCTGGGGAAGCGGTATGTACATTGGTATCTCCGTGGCCAGTGATAAACCAGATCGCCGGTAAGCTCAGAACGAGAGACCTCCTGGCCCGCCTGGTGACGGGCAGCTGTTAAACCGGCGCCGTGCCATCAACACCGGATAAGGACGTCGCCGGCTTGTCGTTGCCGCCGGCTCCGCTTCACCCGGCCCCATTCCTCCGGTCTGTGGCCTGATTCCTGCGTCTGTCGCGTTGCGACATTTGCTTCCGCTTTTCTCCCTGCGGTCGAAATACGGGTTAGAGAAACCTTTTATTCAACCTCCTTCATCGCGACGGGTAGTGCCGTGCCTTCACTTTAGCCCGGCTGCTGCAGATGCAAGGGTTCGCTGGCGCCGCCATCCTCGCCCGGTCGCAGTTTTTTTATGATGCTCGCCGTTCTTCCCGTCGTTTTCTCGCTCAGGTTTCGCTCGAAAACCGTCCAGACCAGCTTCGTGCTTTATCTGCGCTGCGGCCTCCGGTGTCGCCCCTGCATCTTCCGCTTTCCGCCGGGCTGTCGTGTCGGCACGGCACAACCCGGTGCCGCAATCTTATGAACCTGTGGAGGTTGCTATGTATCATGCCCGTCAAACCATGCTGAATGTTGAGGAGTCCGACCGTCTCTCGTTCCTGCCGGATCTGTTTGGTAACGATTTTCTTGCCGGAGAGATGCAGGTCTATGCGCTCGCTGAGAAACACATCACCGATTACTGCGGAGGCTTCTGGCATTTCATCCGTATTCCGGAGGGCGGCGGCTACATGATGCCTGACGGTGACCGTTTCCATCTGACTAACCCGGATAACTGGTTTGATCGGTCCGTCAGCGCGGATGCGGCCGGAGTTATCATTACGGCGCTGGCGATCAACCGCCGTATCTGGCTGCACCATGAACGCGGTGATGCTGCCCTGACACGCCACCTGATGCTGCGGGAATCGCAGCTGTGGAATTTCATTGACTCTCATGACGAATGCGCTGCTATTTACGCGGCTCTGGACTGATTCTACATCGGGGCGCCCGACGCCCCGTTTAAGGTCTGAGACGGCACGAGCTGTGGGGAGCTTACCCGGCTTCGCAGATCGGTGCGGCCGCGCGAAAATCCTGGCAGGCTTCGCCTGCCGGTGAGGCGGTTCGCCACGCCTGCGGCGCTGCGTACTGGCCTCACCTCAACAGGTCGCCAGTTAAGGATTAAGAGCGTAATATCTGCGTAACCTTTCTTCTTTTGCGGAATTTGCGTATGTCGCAGTGGAATATTGCCTCTTTTTCAAAGGAGGAGCAGGACAAAGTTGCCGTCGATAAGGTGGCTGCTGCTGTTGCCTGGCAGGAGCGCATGAACAAGCCCGTCATGCCGGAACTTGTTGAACGGGAACAGCCTGAACACCTGCGCGAATATTTCCGTGAACGGCTCCACGTACATCGACTGAACAGTCAGCAGCTGCCGCGCGCAAATGCACCCGAATATAATAAACCGGGCGATGATCAGCAGAATTGATTTTCTCACTTAGTGTGTCCAGGGAGGGTAATCTGTGCGTATGTCTCTGATGTTTGCTGCCGTGACGCTTTTAACCGGTATTAACCTGTTTTTTATTCCGTTTCAGCCTGTTCCGGCCCTGTGGGGGGCTATCCTGGCCGTTGCTTTTGTTCTGATTAATGTCGTGGCGGATAAGCTGCGCCTCTGGAGTGGTATTGCGTGGATTATCGTTGCCGGCATCATCATAACGCTGATGCTGAAGGGGAAAGAGCCGGGTGACGAATTTCGTGTCCTGATCACCGTTTTCGCTTTCCTGGCTTCAATCTGGTATAGCGTTGCGCAGTTCAGGAAGGAAAATAAGCTCCGTTCCTGACGCCCCGTCTGGTATGCCGCCGGTTTATCATGGCTTCTTTCCGGCGGCATGAAAAACATATTCTCTCCAGCCTGCATCTTTACGTTTCCGGCTTGCTCCCTGCTGTCTGTCTGCTTTCTCTTCTTCTTCCTGCTGTGATGTCTCTTTTTAACCCTTAAAG
>NZ_KV789837.1:0-40257 GCF_001807705.1 Klebsiella sp. HMSC25G12
GGGGAGAGGGCCAGATAAGGGGGGGGGGTTACTGCGGCGCGGCGGGGGCGGGGCTGACCTCGCCGTTGCGCATGATTTGCGCCACCTGCTGTTTCTCCATATTCACGGCGCTGAGCTGCCCGTTGACCGTCGGCTTGAGCGGGGCATCGGCCTGCACGCTGCCGCTGGCGGTCAGCTGGAGATTGCCATCCCCGCTTATCGGTAGCGACGGCCAGCCCCAGGCCTGCAGAATATTCAGCGGCACGCCGCGGCCGGTAAAGCTCAGATTGACCTGGCGCTGCGGCAGCTGGGATACCGCGGCGGTGGCCTGCAGAATGCCGCGCTCGGTGAAGGCGCTAAGCTCAGTGATATTGACCGTCGACGCCGTCGCGCTCAGCTTGAGTGACGGGCGGCGCACGTCGATCCGGTTAAAAGTCGCCGCCGCGGCGTTCAGCGTCGCGCTGCCGTTCCATACTCCCCAGTTGCCGTTTTTCACCAGCTGTAGCTCGCCGCCATAGCCATCGAGGGCGGTAATTTGCCACGGGAAGGCAGGATCCACATCGATGATCAGGTTACGGCTGGCGCTGAATTTTTTCAGCGTCAGGCTTTGCAGCCAGGCTGGCATCGGCGCCATCCACAGCTGTTTCCAGTTCGCCGGCAGCGTGTACTCCAGTCCGGCGAAGGCGGTGTCGTCGAGCACCAGCGCGTTACCAGCGCGCAGCCAGTTGCCGGAGGTGCGCACCATGCCGCCCTCCCAGCGCGAGGAGAACTGGCGCAGCGCAATGCCCTGGGGAGAGAATTCAGCATTCAGAATCGGGTCGAAGAAGTGCAGCGAGCCGTAGATAAATTCGCTGGCGTTCATCGACAGCGTGCCGTCCTGGCTCTGCCAGCCGCCGTGGCTGAGCGTCAGGTTGCGCAGGCTCAGGTCGAGGTCGGTTACCGCCCAGTCCGGCCCCTGCAGGCGGGCGTCGGTGATATCCAGGCGGCCAATCTGCAGAGAGGGGACCGTGGTTAACGGCGCGAAAAACTCGGCCAGCGAGGCGGGGCTCTGCAGTCGAATCTCATTGAGCTGGAGGTTATCCACCAGCCAGCTGCCGTCGGCGCTGCGTTTCGCATTGCCGGTTAAGGTGCCGCGGGCGACATCGGCGCCGAGGGTGGAGAGGGTCACTTCACCCTGATCAATCCTGCCCTGAATCAGAACGTTGCTGGCTTCGACGCCATTGAGCGTCATCGAGCCCGCGCTCATCTGGATCTGCGCCGTTTTCCCCAGCACATTGCCCGCTTCCGGCGTCCATGGACTGACGCCGCCGGTGACGCGCTGCGCGCTGAGCGCCCAGCCGGTTTCCGGGCTGTTGAAAGCCATGTTGCGCAACATCAGCCGGTCGGCAGCGAACGGCAGGTCTGCAGAGTGGGGTGACAGATTCAGAGTGCCGTCGTTAAGGACTATCTCATCCGCATGCAGCGGATCGCTAAACTGGCGGGTGCTGAAGCCAATATCGACCGTTTTTGCCACCAGGGTGGCCGGCTTGCCTTCCCGGCCAAAGGTGACGTTTTGCAACTGCACATGAAGAGGGGAGGAGAAATCGTGTTCCATCGCATCGAAGGAGACCTGCCAGCCGGTGCCATTGCTGAGCCAGGCGCTGGCCTGGCGGGCGCCCCAGTGGGTTTGCAGCAGGAACCACGCGCCAACAATGACGAGCAGCAGAGCGACTAGCAGCCAGAGAATCAGCTTTCCAAGAAATTTCATGGTCTTCCATTCTGTGAGATGCACATCACCGTGTTATGCCCGATTTAGGCGCACTTCTCAAGGCGGGCGTGGTTTATTTCCGTGATGAGGCAGGTCGTGGAAAGCGTCCCGGCCAATGGCGCGACCGGGAGCGCGTCAGATCAGGCTTTTTCTGGCGGGAAAATTAAATTCAGAACAATCGCTGTGATACCACCGGCGGCAATTCCCGAAGAGAGCAGGTTTTTCAGCCAGTCTGGGGCGAACTGCAGGATTAACGGCTGCTGCGACACGCCGAGGCCCACTGCCAGCGACAGGGCGATAATCAGGATCGCCCGACGGTTCAGCGGCTCACGGGAGACGATGCGCACGCCGGACGCGGCAATGGTGCCGAACATCACCAGCGTGGCGCCGCCGAGCACCGGCTCAGGGATGTGCTGCACGAAGCCGCTCACCGCCGGGAACAGACCGAGGACGATCAGCATCAGGGCGACCACGAAACCGACGTAGCGGCTGGCAACGCCGGTCAGCTGGATCACGCCGTTGTTCTGGCCGAAGCAGGAGTTCGGGAAAGTGTTGAAGACCGCGGAAACAAAGGAGTTCAGGCCGTTAGCCAGCACGCCGCCTTTCAGGCGCTTCATATACAGCGGACCGGAAACCGGCTGTTCGGAGACGTCCGAGGTGGCGGTGATATCGCCGATGGTTTCCAGAGAGGTGATCATAAACACCAGCATCAGCGGCAGCAGCAGGCTCCAGTCGATGCCGAGACCATAGTAGAGCGGCGTTGGCACGGTGATGAGGCTGCTGTTGGTCGGGGCGGTATTGGCTGGCAGCATATCGAGGAACCATGCCGCCAGATAGCCCGCCGCCATGGCAATCACCAGCGAAGCAATGCGCAAATAGGGATTACGCTGGCGGTTGAGAATAATGATCAGCGCCAGCACGATGCCCGCCAACAGCAGGTTCTTCGGCGCGCCGAAGGTGTGGTCGGCCATCGCCGCGTAGCCGCCGCCGATGGAAGTCAGTCCGACCTGAATCAGCGACAGGCCGATAATCATCACCACCACGCCGGAGACCAGCGGGGTAATGATGCGGCGCGCCAGGTGCAGGACGCGGGAGAGCACCATTTCCGTGCAGCTGGCCAGCATCAGGGTGCCGAACAGGGCGGCCATCATGGTGGGGACGTCGGCGCCGCCGGTTTTCAATGCGGTACCGCCCATGATCAGCGGGGCGACAAAGTTAAAGCTGGTGCCCTGGATGGAGAGCAATCCGGAGCCGACCGGGCCCCAGGCTTTGATCTGAATAATAGAGGCGACACCGGAAGCGAACAGCGACATGCTGATGATATGTTGGGTATCTTGCGCCGGGAGACCGAGAGCCTGGCAGATTAACAGCGCTGGAGTGATCACCGCGACAAACATCGCCAGCAGGTGCTGGAAGGCGGCGAACAGGGTTTGCGGTAGCGGTGGGCGATCTTCGAGGCGGTAGATTAATTCGCTAGCTGATTTATGCGCAACCGGTTGCGCATTTTCTGACTCTGCGGTGTTAACGGACATCACAAGCAATCCCAAGGTGGCAAAGCGGGAATTTTATCGGACTGTAGACCAAAAGCAAACGTTTGCCAGCATTTGGTCATAAAAATTTATGCCGTGAATATGCGCAACGAGGTTATTAACATTTTGTATGCTAAATCGCATCATTAAGGATACAAAATATCTTTTTCTGTCATTTTTTCCGCCGTTCTGCGTAAAATCCCCTTCTGACTCCTCATGATGAGAAGCTAAAGACACCAGGAATTACGTCGCGTGTGAATGGATCATGCGCCCATAAGGAGCTTTTTATGTTTCACCTCGATACCTTATCGACGCTCGTTGCCGCAACGCTTGTGCTATTGCTCGGCAGAAAACTCGTGCAAACCGTTCCCTTCCTCAAGAAATACACCATTCCTGAACCTGTTGCCGGCGGTTTGCTGGTAGCGCTGGCGCTGCTGGTGCTGAAGAAAAGCATGGATATCGAAATTGATTTCGATATGAGTCTGAAAGACCCGCTGATGCTGGCGTTCTTCGCCACCATCGGTCTTAACGCCAACCTCGCCAGCCTGCGGGCCGGCGGCAAGGTGCTGGGCACTTTCCTGATCGTGGTAGTTGGCCTGCTGCTGTTGCAGAATGCCCTCGGTATCGGCATGGCGACGCTGCTGGGGCTGGATCCGCTGATGGGCCTGCTGGCCGGGTCGATTACCTTATCCGGCGGCCACGGCACCGGGGCGGCGTGGAGCAAGCTGTTCGTTGAACGCTATGGTTTTGCCAACGCCACCGAAGTGGCGATGGCCTGCGCGACTTTCGGCCTGGTGCTGGGCGGCCTGATCGGCGGCCCGGTGGCTCGCTACCTGGTGAAGCACTCTTCCTCTCCGGACGGCACTCCGGACGATCAGGTGGCGCCAACCGCCTTTGAAAAACCGGACGTGGGGCGGGTAATCACCTCGTTGGTGCTGATCGAAAGTATCGCCCTGATCGCTATCTGTCTGACGGTGGGCAAGGTGGTTGCGCAACTGCTGGCGGGCAGCGTCTTCGAGCTGCCGACTTTCGTCTGCGTGCTGTTTATCGGTGTGATCCTCAGCAACAGCCTGGCGCTGGCGGGGCTGTATCGGGTGTTCGATCGCGCGGTATCGGTGCTGGGCAACGTCAGCCTGTCGCTGTTCCTCGCCATGGCGCTGATGAGCCTCAAGCTGTGGGAGCTGGCCTCGCTGGCGCTGCCGATGATTATTATCCTGGCGGTGCAGGCGCTGGCGATGGCGCTGTATGCGGTGTTCGTTACCTACCGGATGATGGGCAAGAATTACGATGCCGCGGTGCTGGCGGCGGGCCACTGCGGGTTTGGTCTGGGCGCAACGCCGACGGCGATTGCTAATATGCAGGCGATTACCGACCGCTTTGGCCCGTCACATATGGCCTTCCTGGTGGTGCCGATGGTGGGAGCGTTCTTTATCGACATCGTCAACGCACTGGTGATTAAGCTATACCTGCTGCTGCCAATATTTGGCTGATAAAAAACCCGGAGGCGGTGCTGCGCACCTGTCCGGGCTACAAGATCGTGCTGTTTGGGGTTTTGTAGCCCGGCTAAGGCGTTTACGCCGCAAGCCGGGAATACCTCCACAATATTACGCTTCGTCGTGCTCTTCCCACGCTAACGCGCGTTTCACCGCTTTCTTCCAGCCGCTGTAACGATAGTTACGCTCAGTGGTTTCAATCCCCGGGCGGAATTCGCGCTCAATCACCGCTTTCTCCTGCAGCTCGTCCAGATTCTGCCAGAAACCGACCGCCAGACCCGCCAGATAGGCTGCGCCCAGCGCCGTCACTTCGCGTACTTCCGGACGCTCGACACGGGTGCCGAGGATATCGGACTGGAACTGCATCAGGAAGTTGTTAGCCACCGCGCCGCCGTCCACGCGCAGGGCGTGCAGACGAATGCCAGAGTCTGCCTGCATCGCCTCCAGCACATCGCGGGTCTGATAGGCGATGGACTCCAGCGTCGCACGGATAATGTGGTTGGAGTTCACGCCGCGGGTGAGGCCGAAAATCGCGCCGCGGGCATACGGGTCCCAGTATGGTGCGCCAAGACCAGTGAACGCGGGTACCACGTATACGCCGTTGGTATCCTTCACTTTGGTGGCGAAGTACTCGGAATCGAAGGCATCGCTGATGAGCTTCATCTCGTCACGCAGCCACTGAATGGACGCGCCGGCCATAAACACCGCCCCTTCCAGCGCGTAGTTCACCTCGCCGCGCGGGCCGCAGGCGATGGTGGTCAGCAGACCGTGGGTGGAGGTAACCGCTTTTTCACCGGTGTTCATCAGCATAAAGCAGCCGGTGCCATAGGTGTTTTTCGCCATCCCTTCTTTGACGCATAGCTGGCCGAACAGGGCCGCCTGCTGGTCACCGGCGATCCCGGCGATAGGGATACGGGTCCCGCCTTTACCACCGATGTTGGTCTGGCCGTACACTTCGGAAGACTTGCGCACTTCCGGCAGCATGGCGCGCGGAATGTCCAGCGCGTCGAGCATTTTGTCGTCCCAGTCCAGCTCGTGGATGTTGAATAGCATGGTACGTGAGGCGTTGGTGTAGTCGGTAACGTGCACGCGGCCCTGGGTCATCTTCCAGATAAGCCAGGTGTCAACGGTGCCGAACAGCAGCTCGCCGCGTTTCGCACGTTCACGGGAACCTTCGACATGGTCGAGGATCCATTTTACCTTGGTGCCGGAGAAGTAGGGGTCCACCACCAGGCCTGTGGCCTTGCGGATATACTCTTCCATCCCGTCACGCTTGAGCTGCTCGCAGATCTCCGCGGTACGGCGGCACTGCCAGACGATGGCGTTGTAGATGGGTTTACCGGTCTCACGCTCCCACACCACCACGGTCTCACGTTGGTTGGTGATGCCGATGGCCGCGATCTGATCGGAGTTGATATCCGCTTTGGCCAGCGCTTCGACCAGCGTCGAGCTTTGGGAAGCCCAGATTTCCATCGGGTCATGTTCGACCCAGCCTGGCTTAGGATAAATTTGTTCAAATTCTCGCTGGGAGACGCTGACGATATTGGCATCATGATCCATCACAACGGCCCGGGAGCTGGTAGTGCCCTGGTCAAGCGCAACGATATATTTTTTGTCGGTCATAGTCGGTGTCCCGTAGTCAGATTACAGCGAAGCTTTATGTTGAGTGGTGGAAGAGGAGGGGCTCTGTTGCTCTTCATCCACGCAGGTGTCGCAAGGCAGGTGACGGCCAATCAGCTTACGATAGCTGAATGCGCCCAGCGCCGCGCCGACCACCGGTGCGCACAGCGGCACCAGGAAATAAGGAATATCTTTGCCGCCGGTGAAGGCGACGTCGCCCCAGCCGGCCAGCCAGGCGAAAGCTTTCGGGCCGATATCACGCGCCGGGTTCATGGCGAAGCCGGTCAGCGGTCCCATGGAGGCGCCAATCACCGCAATCAGCAGGCCGATCAGCAGCGGAGCAAGCGGACCGCGCGGCACGCCGTTGCCATCGTCGGTCAGCGCCAGGATGACGCCCATCAGGATAGCGGTAATCACCATCTCTACCGCGAAGGCCTGCACAAAATTGATATGCGGGTTCGGATAGGTGGAGAAGATGCCGGCCAGATCGAGGCTTTCTACGCTGCCGCGGACCATATGGTGGGTAGTTTCATAATCGAGGAAAAGATTGTAGTAAAGCCCGTAAACTAATGCCGCAGCGCAAAAGGCGCCAGCGAATTGCGAAATGATAAAAGGGACCACTTTGCGGCCATCGAAGCAGGCGAACAGCCACAGTGCGATAGTTACCGCAGGGTTAAGGTGCGCACCGGAGACCCCAGCGGTCAGGTAGATCGCCATGGCGACGCCCAGACCCCAGATGATGCTGATTTCCCATTGCCCGAAGCTGGCTCCCGCGACCTTGAGCGCAGCCACGCACCCAACGCCGAAAAAGATCAACAACCCGGTACCGAGGAACTCTGCGATGCACTGGCCTTTTAAGGTTGATGTTTGGCTCATAATCGAATCCTGAAGCGTGGTGATGATTATTGTATGTAGGGTGGTCACAGACGACCATATTGCCATGTAGGCATAGTGTTAATTTATCGTTAACGAGCAAAAACGAGAAATATCGAACTTCAAATGTGTGTACCGCGTCAAGAAAATGAGCGTTTTCGCGCCATCCGCGCGCATTGAGACCGGTGCCGGAGCGTTTCACCTCGCATTTTGTTAACCATAAAATTAACAATGACCCATGAAGTACGAGCGAACTGCGCTGAAAGCACCAGGTAAAGACTGAAAAGTGTTGCAAACCGCAATCTGCGCGGCTTGCCGCTGGACAGGGGCGGCGGGGATTCATACAATCGACGATAACACCGCTATGTGCGCTAATTTTCGTTAAGGCGGGACCGCGTATACGAAACACGAGTTTCTATCAACGCCTTGCAAGTTCAGGAGAGGTATGACGATGTCATTAGAAGTGTTTGAGAAATTAGAATCTAAAGTTCAGCAGGCGATTGATACCATCACTCTGTTGCAGATGGAAATCGAAGAGCTGAAAGAAAAGAACAACACCCTGGTTCAGGAAGTTCAGAGCGCGCAGCATGGTCGTGAAGAGCTGGAGCGCGAAAACAGCCAGCTGAAAGAGCAACAGCAGGGCTGGCAGGATCGCCTGCAGGCGCTGCTGGGCCGCATGGAAGAAGTCTAATCGCTTCGCGCCCTCTCCCGCCCGGGAGGGGGCAATCCTTATTCACCTCTTTATATCCACAAGTTATAGCCAATCTTTTTTTATTCTTTAATCATTGAATCGCTTTCTGGCACGCTTAGCCCATCACAACACACATAAAGAGAGCGGTGCGATGAATAAGTGGGGCGTAGGGTTAACTCTGTTGCTGGCATCCGCCAGCGTTCTGGCAAAAGACATTCAGCTTTTAAACGTTTCTTATGATCCAACGCGCGAGCTGTACGAACAGTACAACAAAGCGTTTAGCGCGCACTGGAAGCAGGAGACCGGCGACAACGTGGTGATCCGCCAGTCGCACGGTGGTTCTGGCAAACAGGCGACCTCAGTGATTAACGGTATTGAAGCGGATGTGGTCACGCTGGCGCTGGCCTACGACGTAGACGCCATTGCTGAACGCGGCCGTATCGATAAAAACTGGCTGAAACGCCTGCCGGATAACTCCGCACCGTATACCTCAACCATCGTGTTCCTCGTCCGCAAGGGCAACCCGAAACAGATCCATGACTGGAACGACCTGATCAAACCGGGCGTGTCGGTCATTACCCCGAACCCGAAAAGCTCCGGCGGCGCCCGCTGGAACTATCTGGCAGCCTGGGGCTATGCTCTGCATCAGAATCACGGCGACCAGGCCAAAGCCCAGGAATTCGTCAAGGCGCTGTATAAAAACGTGGAAGTGCTGGACTCCGGCGCGCGTGGTTCGACCAATACCTTCGTAGAACGCGGCATCGGCGATGTGCTGATTGCCTGGGAAAACGAAGCGCTGCTGGCGACCAACGAACTGGGCAAAGACAAGTTTGAAATCGTGACCCCGAGTGAGTCGATTCTGGCTGAGCCGACCGTCTCTGTGGTCGACAAAGTGGTGGATAAAAAAGGCACGCGCCAGGTGGCGGAAGCGTACCTGAAGTATCTCTACTCGCCGGAAGGCCAGGAGATTGCGGCGAAGAACTTCTACCGCCCGCGCGATCCGAATGTGGCGAAGAAATATGCTAACGAGTTCCCGAAACTGAAGCTGTTTACTATCGATCAGGAGTTCGGCGGCTGGACGAAAGCGCAGAAAGAGCACTTCTCCAACGGCGGCACCTTCGACCAGATTAGCCAGCGTTAATCCTCTTGTCCCTGCTTGCGCTACGCTTAGCAGGGCTACAGTTCTGCTTCGTCTGGTAGCCCGGGTAAGGCGGAACGCCGCGACCCGGGGAATCCCCGGCTTTCTCTGCGCTTAGCCGGGCTACTATTTGCACCGTCCGTAGCCCGGGTAAGGCGTCAGCCGCCACCCGGGATAACGCCCCACCCGCCATCTGTTTTCATTTAGTCATCAAATTACGTTACTCTTCCGCTTCAGGCTTAACAGGGAATGAAAATGAGAAGAGTAAGATACTTTTTGCTGGCGCTGCTGGTGGCGATCCTCGCGGCGCTGGCGGGCGGCTACTACTGGCTGCACTCCGGCAACCCGGACGCATTACGCAAGATTGTCCTGCAGCAGTGCGTACCCCATCAGCAACAGCAGCAAAACCCGTCGCCGTGCGCGGAAGTGAACCTCAAGGGCGGCTATGTGCTGTTTAAAGACCGTAACGGCCCGCTGCAGTATTTGCTGATGCCGACCTACCGCATTAACGGCACCGAAAGCCCGCTGCTGCTGGACCCGTTGACGCCGAACTTCTTCTGGCAGGCCTGGCAGGGACGAGAAATCATGAGTCAGCGTCACGGCGCGCCGGTTCCCGATAACGCGATATCGCTGGCGATTAACTCGCGCAGCGGACGCACGCAAAACCATTTCCATATTCATATCTCCTGCCTGCGCCCCGATGTGCGCGCGCAGTTAGATAAGGATGCGGCGGCGGTCAGCAGCCGCTGGCTGCCGCTGCCGGGCGGGCTTCAGGGCCATGAATACCTGGCGCGCCGGGTGACGGAGGCCGAACTGGCCCAGCGCAGCCCGTTCCTGATGCTGGCGGAAGAGGTGCCGGAGGCGCGTGAACATATGGGACGCTTCGCGCTGGCGATGGCGCAGCAGAGCGACGGCTCGCTGGTGCTGCTGGCGACGGAGCGTAACCTGCTGACCCTGAACCGGGCTTCAGCGGAAGAAATTCAGGATCATCGTTGCGCCATCCTTAACGCAAACCACTAGTTCTGGCGTTTACCTGTCTTACCTGTCGTCGTATTCTTGCTGAAAAAAACGACAGGAGACAGGCATGTCGCTCTGGCTTACCCACCCGCTGTTCCTTCCTTCATTGATTGTCGGCGTCACCATTGTGCTCTGGGCGACGTCGCTGCTGCCGGAATTTATCACCGCGCTGCTGTTCTTCGCGGCGGCGATGATGGCCAAAATCGCTCCGCCGGAGGTGATCTTCGGCGGCTTTGCCTCCTCGGCGTTCTGGCTGGTGTTCAGCGGCTTTGTGCTCGGTATCGCGATCCGTAAAACCGGGCTGGCGGACCGGGCGGCGCAGGCGCTGTCTGCGCGGCTCACTGACTCCTGGCCGCGGATGGTCGGCAGCGTGGTGTTGCTGAGCTACGCGCTGGCGTTTGTGATGCCTTCCAACATGGGACGTATCGCGCTGCTGATGCCGATCGTGGCGGCGATGGCCCGCCGCGCGGGCATTGTCGATGGCAGCCGCGGCTGGTTCGGCCTGGCCCTGGCGGTGGGGTTCGGCACCTTTCAGCTTTCGGCGACGATTTTGCCCGCTAACGTGCCAAATCTGGTGATGAGCGGCGCGGCGGAAGGCTCGTACGGTATCCATCTGAATTATGTTCCCTATTTGCTGCTGCATACGCCGGTGCTTGGCTGGCTGAAAGGGGCGGTGCTGGTGGCGCTGATTTGCTGGCTGTTTCCCGGCAAGCCGCATCCACCGCGTGACCTGGCGCCGCTGCCGCCGATGAGCCGCGACGAGAAACGTCTGGCGTGGCTGCTGGCGGTCGTCCTCACGCTATGGGTGACGGAGAGCTGGCACGGCGTCGGCCCGGCGTGGACAGGCCTGGCGGCGGCAGTGGTCACGCTGCTGCCGCGGGTGGGCTTTATCAACGGTGAGGAGTTTGCCAGCGGGGTGAATATGCGCACCTGCATTTATGTTGCCGGGATTCTGGGACTGGCGATCGCCGTTACCCAAACCGGAATTGGCGGTGCGGTGGGCAATGCGCTGCTGCAGGTGATGCCGCTGGATAAAGACAATCCGTTCACCAGCTTCCTCGCCCTGACCGGGATAACCAGCGCGCTGAACTTTATTATGACCGCCAACGGCGTGCCGGCGCTGTATACCACTTTTGCGCAGAGCTTTGCCGACGCGACCGGTTTCCCGCTGCTCAGCGTGATCATGATTCAGGTGCTGGGGTATTCCACGCCGCTGCTGCCCTATCAGGCGTCGCCGATCGTGGTGGCGATGGGGTTAGGCAAGGTCCCGGCGAGGGCGGGGATGCAACTGTGTCTGGCGCTGGCGGCGGTGAGTTATCTGATTTTACTGCCGCTGGACTACGCGTGGTATCAGCTGTTGGGGAAACTGTAACGGCAAAAGAAAGCCCGGCTTGCGCTGTGCTAAGCCGGGCTCCCACGTTTTGTCAGTCACCCCGGTCGCGTTTCGCCACCGGGAAAAGCGAATTACGCTTTTTTCGCTGCTTCTGCTGCTTTAACGATCACCGCGAAAGCGTCAGCTTTCAGGGAGGCGCCGCCAACCAGCGCGCCGTCGATGTCCGGCTGGGTGAACAGCTCTGCTGCGTTGCCAGCGTTAACGGAACCACCGTACTGGATGATCACTTGCTCAGCGATTTTCGCGTCAGCTTTAGCAATGTGGTCACGGATGAATTTGTGCACCGCCTGAGCCTGAGCCGGGGTCGCGGATTTGCCGGTACCGATAGCCCATACCGGTTCGTAAGCGATAACCACGCCTTCGAAAGCGGCAGCGCCCTGCGTTTTCAGCACGGCGTCGATCTGACGTGCGCAAACTTCTTCGGTTTTGCCCGCTTCGTTTTCGGCTTCGGTTTCACCGATGCACAGTACCGGGGTCAGACCCTGCTCTTTCAGCACAGCGAATTTCTTCGCGATCAGCTCGTCGGATTCTTTGTGGTAGGTACGACGCTCGGAGTGGCCGATGATGATGTACTGTGCACCGATATCTTTCAGCATTTCGGCGGAGGTTTCACCGGTGAATGCGCCGGACAGGTTCACGTCAACGTTCTGCGCGCCCAGGTGAATGTGGCTGCCTTCTGCCGCACGTTTAGCCAGGTCCAGATACATTTCCGGCGGGGCGATGGCAACTGCACAGCCGCTTACGCCAGCCAGTTCGGTACGCAGGTTCGCAACCAGTTCGTTTACCATGTGGCGGCTGCCGTTCAGTTTCCAGTTACCCATCACTAAAGGATGTCGCATTTT
The DNA here is from genome assembly GCF_001807705.1 of Klebsiella sp. HMSC25G12. NCBI lineage: Bacteria > Pseudomonadati > Pseudomonadota > Gammaproteobacteria > Enterobacterales > Enterobacteriaceae > Klebsiella > Klebsiella sp. HMSC25G12. The sequence goes on from NZ_KV789837.1 coordinate 12,323, forward strand.
AATTCTCCACGCTACTTAAGCGAATTAAGGAATATAGCCGCCCCAGAGGGCAGCATGGTCTGTGAAACAGTATAGAGACTCGTCACTGGAAAGGCTTTGCTTTTTGTCATTTATTGTTGCCTTCCAGCGTTTCAGATAACGCCAGCTTAATCGGTTCAATAGCGAAGGTCAGACCCTTTTCGCCATGATCTGCCACCACATAGCGCACGGCGCCCTCGGTGTCGGCAAAGTAGCGTTTGCCCTTGCCGGCGGTCAGCAGTTTCTGCAGTTTTTGCTGGCTCTGCGCCGGGCTAAGGGTGGGCACGAAGGCGCGGATCATGGCACTCATATACTCCAGCGCTTTGGCTTTCGCCGCCTTTTGCTCCGGCCCCTGGATCGGCAGCCAGGTGATCTGCATGGATTTGATCTTCAGCGTGCCGCGCTCCAGCGCGGTCGAGGCATAGAGATTTTCATTAATTTTGCTGGCGGCGCGGGTCAGATTAGCCTGATCCCGGCTGGTGGCGATGGAACGGAATTCGTTCAGGGGCAGCTTCGGGTTATCGGCGTTAAATTTTTCCCGGAACTGGCTGATCGACAGGTCAAAACTCGGGGCGCCAGAGAGCAGATAGGGCGCCGCAGTCGCCGATTCGCTTTCTGCGGACAACGCGTGCGGGCCGACGGTCAGGCCCATCAGCCCACTTAAACACAAGATTGTCCACTTCTTCATGCCCGTCGTTCCTTTTTTTGCCTGCTGACGATTAAATCGGGAAGCGCGGCGCTTGTCAAAAAGTCACGACGCCAGGGTAAACTACGCAGACGATGATGATAAGGAAAAACGCATGACCCTACAGCAGTGGTTATTCTCAATTAAAGGGCGCATTGGCCGCCGCGATTTCTGGATCTGGATTGCCATTTGGCTGGTGACCATGAGCGCCCTGTTTACCCTGGCAGGCAGCAATCTTCTCAACCTGCAGACGGCGGCGTTTATTATCGTCTGCCTGCTGTGGCCGACGGCGGCGGTGGTGGTCAAGCGGCTGCACGATCGCGGCAAATCCGGACTGTGGGCGCTGCTGATGATTCTGGCGTGGATGCTGCTGGCGGGGAACTGGGCGATGCTGCCGCAGGTCTGGCAGTGGGGCGTCGGGCGCTTTGTGCCGACGTTGATTATCGTCATGATGTTGATCGACCTGGGGGCGTTTGTCGGCACCCAGGGCGAGAATAAGTTCGGCAAGGAGACCCAGGACGTGCGCTGGAAAGCGGACGCCTGATTACCAGTAGTGCTCAGCCGTCATGTGGCCTGGCCGGCGACGCAGATGTTTGGTCATCTGCCGGGTCTCTTTTAACAGCTGTTGGGTATCGCGCACCATTTGCGGGTTGCCGCACAGCATCACATGGCTGGTGTCGGTGGTCATCGGCAGGCCAACCGCCTCTTCCAGCGCGCCGGTTTCAATCAGGAACGGCACCCGGCCGGTCAGCGAGCCTTCCACGGTTTCGCGGCTGACCACCGTCTGGATGCGTAATTTACCGGCGTAGCGCTGCTCAAGCTCGCGCATCAGAGGCAGATAGCTCAGGTCCGCGGCGTAGCGGACGGCGTGGACCAGCACCAGGTTGTTAAAGCGTTCAAGATCTTTGCCTTCCTGCAAAATTGACAGGTACGGCCCGAGGGCAGTGCCGGTCGCCAGCATCCACAGGGTATCGCAATCCGGTACCTCCTCGAGGACGAAGAAACCTGCCGCTTCACTCACCACCAGGACTTCATCGCCCGGCTTCAGCGCCGCCAGACGCGGGCTCAGCTTGCCTTCCGGGACGGTGACCAGATAGAACTCGAGATCGGGATTGCCGGGGGCATTGACGTAGGAGTAGGCGCGCTGCACGCGTTCTCCGTCGATTTCCAGTCCGAGCTTGGTAAACTGCCCGGCGGTAAACGGATGAACAGGCGCCCGCACGTATAAACTGAACAAGGCATCCGTCCAGTACTCCACTTTTGTCACTTTGCCGCTAACCCAGTCCGCCATCGTCTTCTCCTGTTGCCAAGCGATGCCTTATCTTCGGTCCAGACGAGTAAGATTTCCACCCCGAAGGCACAAGAAAGCTCTATTGATCAAATATAAACGAAGAACAGGGCAACCGCCTGCGGACGGTTGCCTGGGAGAGAAAAAGCGGTATTACAGGATGTGCTGCTGGATGTCCGGATCTTTACGGTCGAGGTAATGAATCGACTGAATACGACGGATAGTGCGAGACTTGCCGCGGATCAGTAGCGTCTCGGTGGTGGCCATGTTGCCCTTGCGGGTGATGCCGTCCAGCAGATCGCCTTTGGTGATCCCGGTGGCGGAGAAGACGACGTTATCGCTGCGCGCCATTTCATCCAGACGCAGCACTTTGCCTGCTTCAATGCCCATGGTTTTGCAGCGCGCCAGCTCGTTTTCACCGATGCGGCGGTTCTCTTCGTTATCGCCCTTCACGTGGTGGCGAGCCAGCAGACGCCCCTGCATATCACCGTCGAGGGCGCGGATCACCGCGGCGGAAACCACCCCTTCCGGCGCGCCGCCGATGCCGTACAGTACGTCGACTTCGCTATCCGGCATGCAGGTGAGAATAGAGGCCGCGACGTCGCCATCGGGAATCGCGAATACACGCACGCCCAGCTGCTGCAGCTGGGCAATGACCGCGTCGTGGCGCGGTTTCGCCAGCACGGTGACGGTCAGCTCGCCCAGCGGTTTTTTCAGGGCGCGGGCGATATTGTGCAGGTTCTCTTCCAGCGGCAGATTGAGATCGATAGCGCCTTTAGCACCCGGGCCGACGATCAGCTTTTCCATATACATATCCGGCGCGTTGAGGAAGCAGCCCTTATCGCCGACCGCCATCACCGCCAGGGCGTTGGCCTGGCCCATCGCCGTCATGCGGGTGCCTTCGATGGGATCGACAGCGATATCTACCGCATCGCCCTTGCCGGTACCCACTTTTTCGCCGATATAGAGCATCGGCGCTTCATCGATTTCGCCCTCACCGATGACGATGGTGCCGTCGATATTGACGAGGTTAAGCATAATGCGCATGGCGTTAACCGCTGCGCCGTCGGCGGTATTCTTATCGCCGCGGCCCAGCCATTTATAGCCCGCCAGCGCGGCGGCTTCGGTGACACGCGAAAATTCGATGGCCAGTTCTCGTTTCATAATCCACTCGTTGTGTAGAAAAATTGCCCGCAGCGCGGCAAAAGCGCGCGCTACGCGTTGGAATAGCGTTCGGTTTCCGGCATCCAGCGCTCGATAAGCGCCTGGGCCTGCAGCGGATAGCGTTCATGAATATGGCGAGCAATGCGTTGAACGTCGGGGATCATCGCCTGATCGCGCAGCAAGTCAGCCACTTTAAATTCGGCGTTGCCAGTCTGGCGGGTGCCGAGCAGCTCGCCGGGACCGCGGATTTCGAGGTCTTTCTGGGCGATGACGAAACCGTCGTTGCTGTCGCGCAGGACCTGCAGGCGTTTCTGAGCCGTTTTGGAGAGCGGCGATTTATAGAGTAGCACGCAGTGGGAAGCGACCGCGCCGCGCCCGACGCGCCCTCTGAGCTGGTGCAGCTGCGCCAGACCCAGACGTTCCGGGTTTTCGATAATCATCAGGCTTGAGTTAGGCACGTCAACACCGACTTCAATCACCGTGGTGGCCACCAGCAGATGCATCTCGCCCTGCTTGAAGGCCTGCATTACCGCCTGCTTCTCGGCCGGTTTCATCCGCCCGTGGACGAGGCCGATATTCAGTTCCGGCAGCGCCAGTTTGAGCTCTTCCCAGGTCGCTTCCGCCGCCTGGGCTTCCAGCAGATCGGACTCTTCAATTAGCGTACAAACCCAATAGGCCTGGCGCCCTTCGTGGGTGCAGGCGTTGCGTACGCGGTCGATAATATCGCTGCGCCGGGTGTCCGGGATGGCGACGGTAGTCACCGGGGTTCGGCCCGGCGGCAGCTCGTCGATAATCGAGGTGTCCAGATCGGCGTAGGCGGTCATCGCCAGGGTGCGGGGGATAGGCGTGGCGGTCATGATCAGCTGATGCGGGTGGAACCCCTGCTGCTGACCTTTTTCCCACAGCGCCAGCCGCTGATGCACGCCGAAGCGGTGCTGTTCGTCGATAATCACCAGCGCCAGGCCGTTAAACTGCACCTGCTCCTGGAAGATGGCGTGAGTGCCGACAATCATCTGCACTTCGCCGCTGGCGATAGCCTCCTGCTGCGCCTGACGGGCTTTGCCTTTCTGTTTGCCCGCCAGCCAGCCGACTTCTATGCCCAGCGGTTCAAACCAGCTGCGGAAGTTATTGGCGTGCTGTTCGGCAAGTAGTTCGGTGGGCGCCATCAGCGCCACCTGTTTGCCGTGGGCGATAGCGCGCACGGCGGCCAGCGCGGCGACCAGCGTTTTACCGGAGCCAACATCGCCCTGCACCAGGCGCATCATCGGCACGTCCAGCGCCATATCGTGTTCGATCTCGGCGGTAACCCGCGCCTGCGCGCCGGTGGGCTTAAAGGGCAGGGAGGCCAGCAGCTGGTTTTTCAGGGTATCGTTGGCGCCGAGCGGCAGGGCGTGATAGCGCTGGGCGCCTGCCCGCAGCGCCAGCATGCTGAGGTTATGCGCCAGCAGCTCTTCCAGAATCAGACGCTGCTGCGCCGGGTGCTTGCCGCTTTCCAGCTCGCTAAGTTGCAAGGAGGGAGGCGGACGGTGCAGCGTACGCAGCGCTTCCGGCAGGCTCATCATCCCCTGCGCCAGCTCCGGTGGCAGGAGTTCGCTAATCGCGCAGGTTTCCAGGAGCTCAAGCGCCTGATCGGTGAGCTTGCGCAGGGTCGCCTGCTTGATGCCTTCGGTGGTCGGATAGACCGGAGTTAACGTTTCCTGCAGTTCTGGGGTGCTCATATCGCCCTGGACGCGGTATTCCGGGTGGATCATCTCGGCGCCGTACTTCCCGCGTTTGGCTTCACCGTAGGCCAGCACCCGACGACCAGTCGCGAGGCTGTTTTTCATCGCCGCGTTAAAGTTGAAAAAGCGCATGGTGAGGATGCCGGTGCCGTCGCTGATCTGGCAGGTCATCATCCGCCGGCCGCCGAAGGTGATATTGCTGTTGAGCACTTCGCCTTCCACGGTGGCATAAACCCCGGGAAGCAGCTCGGCTATCGGGTAAAGATGGGTGCGATCTTCGTAACGCAGCGGCAGGTGCAGCAGCAGGTCCTGAACCGTATGCAGGCCGATCTTCGCCAGTTTATTGCTTTGCGCAGCGCCCACACCGGTGAGTGAGCTGAGCGGAACGGCATCGAGCAGGCGGCCTGACATCAGGTTTACCTCGTTGCCTGCATGGTAGCCCACCATGCGTCATCGGCTTCCACTTCGCCCTGCTCGTTGACGTGGGGGTAAGGCAGACCTTTTTGTCGGGCGACGCGGGCCAGCACCGGATAACCGCCTTCGAACAGCAGGCGCTGCTGCTCTTCCGGCGGCAGCATGCTGTTGGCGCGTTGGTACATCCCGGCGTTCTGCCGCTGGCGCTGCGCCTCGTAAAGGATCAGCGCCGAGGCGACGGAGACGTTCAGCGACTGCACCATGCCGATCATCGGGATAATGATGTCCTGATCGGCCAGCGCCAGCGCTTCCTGGGTGATGCCGGTTTTCTCCTGGCCCATCAGGATGCAGGTTGGACGCGTATAGTCGATTTCACGAAAATCGATGGCTTTGTCGGAAAGGTGAGTGGCGAGGATTTGCATACCCTGGCCTTTCAGGTGGCCGACGGCATCTGCGATGGTGCGGTGGGTTTTCACCTGCACCCAGCTGTTGCTGCCCGCGGCGGCGGAGGCCATGGTACGCATCCGACTGCTTGGCCAGACGGCATGCACTTCGTGTACGCCAACGGCATCTGCGGTCCGAATGACCGCAGAGACGTTATGAGGCTTATGGACCTGCTCCATGCAGACCGTCAGGTCAGGCTGACGCCTGGCGAGCATCTCGCAGATACGCTCGTAGCGCTTTGAGTTCATAAAGCTAGTTTCGGTTACGGGTGACTTTAATCACGTCCGGCATGACGCGGATTTTGCGCATGATATTCGCCAGATGCACGCGGTCACGCGCGGTCAGGCGGATAAAGGCGCTGTATACGCGGCCATCTTTCTCTTCCGTATTCAGGCTCTGGATATTGGAAGACGCGGTGTTGATCGCCGCCGTCAGGTTAGCCAGCGCGCCCTGGTGGTTAAACATGTCCACCTTGATTTCGGTGATGAACTCCTGAGCGGTCTCTTTATCCCACTCAACTGCCATAAATTTCTCCGGCTCTTTCTGGTAGCCGCGAATGTTACGACAGGATTCATGGTGGATAACCAGCCCTTTACCCGGGCTGACGTGGGCGATAATCGGGTCACCTGGGATCGGGCGACAGCACTTGGCGAAGGTGATCAACACGCCATCGGCGCCTTTGATCGGCAGATGGCCGTGGTTCGACGCGTTAGCCGGTACCGGCGCCGCAGCGGCTTCGCCCTGCTGCAGGTTTTTCGCCACCACGACGCTCATGGCGTTGCCCAGACCGATTTCCGCCAGCAGATCGTCAAGCGTGGCCAGCTTCATGCGATCAAGTTCGCGCTGGATATTCTCCGGCGGGATCTCGGCGAGTTTGCGGCTTCCGCCCAGCGCGTGATTGAGCAGACGACGGCCAAGGCTGACCGAATCGTCGCGCTTAAGGTTTTTCAGCAGCTGACGGATCTTGGCGCGCGCTTTCGAGCTGACGACAAAGTTCAGCCAGGCGGCATTCGGGCGTGCGCCCGGCGCGGTGATAATTTCGACAGTCTGGCCGCTGGAGAGCGGCTGCGACAGCGGATAAGGCTGGCGATCGACGCGCGCGCCAACGCAGGCATGGCCGATATCGGTATGCACCGCGTAGGCGAAGTCCACCGGCGTGGCGCCAGCGGGCAGTTCGACAATGCGACCTTCCGGGGTGAAAACGTAAATCTCATCCGGGAACAGATCGGATTTTACGCTCTCGATAAATTCAAACGAGCTGCCGGCGCTCTGCTGCAGCTCCAGCAGGCTTTGCATCCAGCGCTGAGCGCGGATTTGCGCGGTGGTGCTGCTTTCGCCGCCGTGCTCTTTATAAGCCCAGTGCGCCGCAACCCCCATCTCCGCCATCTGGTCCATGTCTTCGGTACGAATTTGTACCTCGACCGGGACGCCGTGGGGGCCGATCATCGAGGTATGCAAAGACTGATAGCCGTTCGCTTTCGGAATGGCGATGTAATCTTTGAAACGACCTGGACGCGGTTTGTAGAGGCTGTGCATCTGGCCGAGCACGCGATAGCAGATATCGGCATCATGGACGATAACGCGGAAGGCGTAGATATCCATGATCGAGTGAAAACGCTGCTCTTTAAGCACCATTTTGCAGTAGATGGAGTACAGATGCTTTTCGCGACCGCTGACGCGGCAGGGGATCCCCGCTTCCTGCAACCGTCCTTCGATTTCGGAGAGGATTTTTTGGATCATCTCTTTACGGTTGCCGCGCGCCGCTTTGACCACCTCTTTAATGACGCGGTAGCGGTTAGGGTACAGCGCTTCAAAGCCCAGCTCTTCGAGCTCGGTCTTGATGTGATGGATACCTAAACGGTGCGCCAGCGGGCTGTAAATTTCCAGCGTTTCGCGGGCGATGCGGCGGCGTTTATCCGGGCGTAACGAGCCCAGAGTACGCATGTTGTGGGTGCGGTCGGCAAGCTTGATGAGGATGACGCGGATGTCCTGCACCATCGCCATGATCATTTTGCGAAAGTTTTCGGCCTGCGCCTCTTTCTTATCGCGAAACTTGAGTTTATCAAGTTTCGACACCCCCTCTACCAGTTCGGCAACGCTTTTACCAAAAAGCTGTTCCATGTCCTGGTAGGTGGCGGGGGTATCTTCAATCACATCATGCAGCAGCGCGGCCATCAGCGTTTCATAGTCGAGCTTCATCTCGGCCAGAATGCAGGCTACCGCGACCGGGTGCGTGATATAGGGTTCACCGCTTGAACGTGTCTGACCCTCGTGAGCGTCACGTGCAACGAGATACGCCTGCCGAAGGCGCTTGATTTGATCTTCCGGCAGGTAGTTTTGAATCAGCTGATTCAGGCTTTCAAACAGATACAAGGGCGACCCGCTGTGTGATTAACGACGACCTTCAGCAATCGCGGTAACGGCTTGTAATTCAGCGGCTTCCTGCTCTTGCTGTTCCTGGCGCTCACGTACGTCGAGGATCTGGTTGTTGATCAGACCTTCTTCGATTTCGCGCAGTGCGATAACGGTGGTTTTATCGTTTTCTTCCGGTACCAGCGGATCCTTTCCGCCTACCTGCATCTGACGAGCGCGACGCGCGGCGACCAGTACCAGGTCAAAACGGTTACCAATTTTCTCTACAGCGTCCTGAACAGTTACGCGTGCCATACTTAAAATGCTCCACAGGTGAAGAAATGACTGGGCATGATACTGAATGTGGGTTCAGTCTGCCAATAGTTTGGTGATTAAAGCGCCATGTCGCTGCTTTTGGCGGCTCATGCGCAGACGTTCAGCGCGGATGATATTTTTCAGGTCGCTCAGGGCGGTGTCAAAATCATCGTTCACAATCAGGTAATCATATTCCGCGTAATGGCTCATTTCCGCAACGGCCTGGGCCATCCGTTTCGCGATCACCTCTTCGCTGTCCTGGCCGCGGCCGCGCAGGCGACGGTCCAGTTCATCTTTTGACGGCGGCAGAATAAAAATGCTGCGTGCGCCGGGCATGCTTTTACGGATCTGCTGCGCACCTTGCCAGTCGATATCGAGGAAGACATCGACGCCAGTCGCCAGCACCTGCTCGATCGCTTTACGCGACGTGCCGTAATAGTTGCCAAAGACCTCTGCATGTTCCAGAAACGCGTTTTCGCCAATCATCGAGCGGAATTCGTCGTGATTCACGAAGAAATAGTGTTCGCCGTGCACTTCACCCGGACGCGGCGCCCGCGTGGTATGGGAGACCGATACCTGGGTGTCATACAACGGTTGGGTTTTTAATAAAGCCTGAATCAGGCTGGATTTACCCGCGCCGCTAGGGGCGGAAACAATATAAAGCGTGCCTTGAGCCATGAGTGTCTTTTGTATGTGGTTATCGAAAGAGGTCCTACATACGAGCCTATTATACACGTCGCCGCGGCGTGACGCAGTCATTGTCACACTTTTTGCCGCTGTTTCTTTCATTTTGCCTGCCGTTTTCCTGAATTCGCTAGCCGTTGCTGCAATGAAGCGTAAATCCTGGAAGACGCTTCGCAAGGCGAAAAAGTACCCGTCGCGGCTCGCGGTGTTCTACAGCAGACTCTCCGCCAGGTGATGAAGGAGGGACTGCAATGCGTAAAGGAGGGTGGTGGCTGGCGCTAGGGATGTTCTCTGCCAGCGCGCTGGCGACGTGTCCGGACTGGCCGCCGGCCAGAGGAAGGCAGGAGATTTCACGCCTTCATCAGCAAATTGTCGCCTGGAAAGAGGACTACTGGCGACAAGGCGCCAGCGAAGTGAGCGATGAGGTTTACGACCAGCTCACCCTGCGCCTGACGCAGTGGCGACAATGCTTTCCGGGCGCGACGCCTGAAGATGACGATCTGCCTCCGCCCACCGGCGATGCGCGTCATCCGGTGGCCCATACCGGCGTGCGCAAGCTGGCGGATGAGGTCAGCGTGGCCCACTGGATTAAAAATAAAACCGACCTGTGGATACAGCCTAAAGTGGACGGCGTGGCGGTGACCCTGGTCTATCGCCAGGGGAGTTTGGTTCAGGCCATTAGCCGCGGCGATGGTCTGCGCGGTGAGGCATGGACCGCCCGAGCGCGGCAGATCCCGGCGCTGGCGAAAGTGACGACCGGTGAACTGGCCAACAGCGTGCTGCAGGGGGAGCTGTTTCTGCGCCGGGACGGCCATGTTCAGCAGCAGGCTGGGGGGATGAACGCGCGGGCGAAAGTCGCCGGGTTGATGATGCGAGCCGACGCGGCGGCGGCGCTCAGTCAACTGGACGTTTTTATCTGGGCCTGGCCAGACGGCCCGTCGGATATGCGCCGTCGACAGCAGCTGCTGACGCAGGCGGGGTTTAAGTACAGCGGGCAATATACCCACCCGGTGACGCGCGTCGAACAGGTGGCGCAGTGGCGCCAGCGCTGGTATCGCTCGCCGCTTCCCTTCGTCAGCGATGGCGTGATTGTGCGCGAAGGGCGCGAACCGCCGGGACGTGCCTGGTCTCCCGGAAAGGGAGAGTGGCTGGCGGCCTGGAAGTATCCTCCGGCCTCGCAAGTGATGGAGGTACGGGCGATCCATTTCAGCACTGGCCGCAGCGGCAGGCTCAACGTCGTGGCCCAGCTTGAGCCCCAGCGGCTGGATGATAAACGCGTGCAGCGGGTTAATGTTGGCTCTGTGGCCCGCTGGCAGGCGCTGGATATTGGGGTTGGCGATCAGCTGCAGATCAGTCTGGCAGGGCAGGGGATTCCTCGGATCGACGCCGTCGTCTGGCGGACGGCCGAGCGCCATAAACCGACGCCGCCGGCGGCGAAATTCAATGCGCTAACCTGCTATTTCGCCACCCCTGAGTGCAGCGAACAGTTTCTTTCCCGGCTGATCTGGCTGTCATCAAAGTCCGCGCTGGATGTCGATGGCGTGGGGGAACATTTATGGCGCGCCATTCAGCAGCAAAACCCGATGACGCATATTTTTTCCTGGCTGGCGCTTACGGTGGAGCAGCTGCAGGCGGTGCCAGGGATCTCCGCCGCCCGCGGGCAGCACCTCTGGCATCAATTTGATCTCGTTCGCAAACGGCCTTTTATCCGCTGGGTGCTGGCGATGGGGCTCCCGGTGCCTCAGGGGGCGCTGGCGCAGCTCGAAAGTGAGAACTGGCATCTGCTGGCGGCAAAAAGTGAGGCGCAATGGCGCGCGCTGCCGGGCGTGGGGGAGATCAGAGCCCGCCAGCTGGTGGCCTTCCTGCACCATCCGGATGTGGTGGCGCTGGCGCAATGGCTCAGTGGTCAGCGCATCCCCGGATTTTGAGGCGGTTAGTGGCTATCATGGGTGTAGTGGAAGACCGGTAGCCCCAGTTTCCAGCGCAGTGCCAGCATGCGGGCGGTAAAGCCGAACAGCAGCGTAGCCAGCACCACCACATCGTGGCTGCTGACGTAATGTTGCAGGGCAATATAGAGTACGGCTGCGGCAAACGAGATCCCGGCATAGAGCTCTTTCTGGAAGACCAGCGGAATGCGTTTGCAGAACATATCGCGCAGTACGCCGCCAAAAACGCCGGTGATGACCGCGGCGATAGAGGCGATGATCGGACCTTCGCCCATATCCAGGGCGATCTGCGCGCCGATGATGGAAAACACGATCAGCCCCAGCGCGTCCAGCACCAGAAACAGCCGGCGAAGGTGAGGCATCACTGGAGCGGCAATGGTGGTGAGGACGGCGGCGACAGCGACAATAATGACATATTCCGGATGTTTCACCCAGCCGAGAGGATAATGTCCCAGCAGGATATCGCGAACGGAACCCCCGCCCAGCGCGGTCGCGGTGGCGATAATGATGACGCCAAACGTGTCCATCCGCCGGCGCCCGGCAGCCAGCGCGCCGGTCATGGCTTCCGCGGTGATACCGATTAAATACAGAACATGAAGCAGCATAGATCCCCCCAGATAATGGCGGGCAGGTTAACGATTTGTGCGCAGGATCACGATTGAGATTTTCTAAAGCGAATCATTTACGCCAGGAAAAATTAATGGAAGTAGTATCTGTGATGGCTCGATTTAAAGGTTTATTGATTTTTTAGGTATTTTTATTGATTAGAAAAAATAATGCTAAGTGAAGCGACGGGTATCACTATCGAAAACACTATGATTACGCAATGTTTAAGTCTCGTCCTTTATTCTTTTATTTTTCCTTTTCAAGGCCTGAGAAAATGAGCGTCGCCGCCGGGAATAAAAACAATCTGACCCGCCTGATAGCCGTGGTATTAACCGGGATTCTGGCTGGCCTGGCCGGCATGGTGCTGGCGCTGATTTTACACGCGATACAGCACCTGGCTTTTGGCTACAGTGCCGGGCAGATCGTCGGTTCGGTGTCATTTTTACAGGGCGTCACGGAGTCATCCTGGCCACGCCGCATCGCGGCAATCGTGGCCGGCGGTGGCGTCGCCGGATTTGGCTGGCGGCTGCTTGGTCGCTATGGGCAGAAGCGGGTTTCCATTGCGGCGGCGGTGGCCAACCCTTCCGTACCCATGCCAGCAGGCACCACGACGATCCACGCCCTGCTGCAGATCGTCACCGTAGCGCTGGGTTCCCCGCTTGGCCGCGAAGTGGCGCCCCGGGAAATGGGCGCGCTGGGGGCGGGGATGGTGGCGCGTAAGCTGGGCCTGCTGGAAGATGAAACTCGCACGCTGATCGCCTGTGGGGCGGGCGCCGGTCTGGCGGCGGTCTATAACGTCCCGCTGGCAGGGGCGTTGTTCAGCCTTGAGGTCATGCTGCTGTCGTTTAGCTGGGAAAAAACGCTGGCGGCGATAATGACCTCGGCGATTGCCGCGTGGACGGCTACCCTGGGGTTAGGGGATGAATCGCAATACCATTTTGTTTCCAGCACGCTTCCGCATTCCTTTCTCTGGTGGGCGATTCTGGCGGGCCCGATTCTTGGCACCGGCGCCTGGCTCTTTCGTAAAGCGACCAGCGCAGCGCGTTCACGCGTCCGAAGTAACTGGCAGATGCCGGTGTTCTGTCTGCTGGGGTTTTCCCTTCTTGCCATCCTGAGCCTTTATTTCCCGGAACTTCCGGGCAACGGCAAGGGACCAATGCAGCTGGCGCTCAGCGACGGGCTGCCTCTCTCTATGGTCGCTATCCTGTTAGTGTTGAAGATGGTGGTGATCCTGGCGGTGCTGCGCGGCGGCGCGGAGGGTGGATTGTTAACCCCGGGGCTGGCGGTAGGCGGACTGGTCAGTCTGCTGCTCTGCGCGCTCTGGCAGCTCGGCTTCCCTGGTGGAGATAAAAGCAGCTTCGCTCTGGTGGGGGCGGCCGCGTTTCTCGCCGCCTCCATGCAGATGCCGCTGACTGCGGTGGTGCTGGTGATGGAGTTCACCCACATGGATCACAGCTATCTGGCTCCGGCGCTGCTGTGCGCGGCAGGGGCGTTTTTAACCTGCCGGGCGCTGGACAAAAAATAGGTTTACCGAGCCGCAGTGAAAGTGAACAGGGAGGGGCCCTTCATCCGGGAAGTAAAATCAGCCGCATTTTTCCCTGATGGTTGCCTCATGGTTAATAAGCCATTTTTTACGTGCAACGCCGCCGCCGTAACCGGTCATCGAACCATCTTTGCCGATAATTCGATGGCAGGGGATGATAATCGCGACGCGGTTAGCGCCGTTTGCTGCAGCCACCGCGCGCGTGGCCGTTGGTTTACCTATATCCATCGCAATCGATTGATAATGCGTCGTCTCACCGAAGCTAACGTACTGTAAATGGCGCCAGACCGCTCGCTGGAATTCGCTGCCTGGGGTATCAAGCGCCACCTCGAACGATTGACGCCGCCCGGCAAAATACTCCGTTATTTCCTGTTGCGCCTGCCGGGTGTGGGCGTTTTCACCAGCGATGATGCTGGCGTCGAACCGTCGCTGCAGGTCGCTGAATTCTGTCTCCAGCGCTCGTCTGTCGACAAACTCCAGCAGACAAATCCCCCGCTGCGTTGCACAAACAAACATTGGCCCTAACGGGGTGGTAAGACGATGAATTAAAACAACCTGGCGTTGCGCGCTGGGTGCGGAACCGGTCAATTTTTTGCAGGTATAGCCGAAACCGCTTAAGGACTCATAGCCGCTATCGAAAGCGACATCGGTGGTTGATCGGCCTGCTTTCAGCTCCTGAAGCGCCATATTAACGCGCTGCATCCGTTGAAAAGCCTGAAAGGTGATCCCGTGGTTTTGCAGGAACCAGCGGCGAACGCGTTCCGGGCTAATATCGTGCTGACGTAGTTCGCTATCACTGAGGCGAACCTTCGGGTCTTCTCGCAGCAGGCGGAGCGCTTGCTCAACAAAGGCGGGGGCTGTCCGGGCATTCTCCGTCGGGCGACAGACTTTGCATGGCCGGAACCCGGCATCCAGCGCGGATTTAACGTCATTATAGAATTCGACGTTTTCCCGCCTGGGTTTTCGCGCCCGACAGACCGAGATACAAAATACGCCGGTGGTTTTCACGCCAACGAAAAAGACGCCGGTAAACTCCACAGCGCGTTCAAGCAGCGCCTGATACCAGATATCGCACTGGATGCTGTCGGTAATTTTCATGGTCAAAAAACACCCGAGAAAGAGTAGTTAGCTTGCACCTGACATAATAAGTCTTTCAGTCTGGCCTGTGTGGCAGCATGAATAAAATTGCCCATCGAAATTCGTTTTACGCCCAGTGCCGATAAGGTACTGAAGTCCGCCAGCTCAGGCATGCACATTACGTTTAAGGGTAAAGGCACGTGGCGGACAATGGCGGTAATATCTTCCGCGCGGGTGACGCAAGGCACAAAAAAACCGCATCCGCCATGGTTAGCGTATAACTGACCGCGATAGAGCGTCTCATCCAGTGCATTTGGTACGTTGAGAAGAAAGGTATCGGTGCGGACATTAACAAACATATCGGGACAAGCGTGGGTGATTTCCTGGATTTTGGCGGCAAAGACCACGGCATCGTCAAGACGACGCGTATTATTCACCACATGACTATCCTCGAGGTTTATTCCGCTCACGCCGAGATGCGCCAGACGCTGGATATTGTCAATGATGTGGCTGGTTGTGGCGCTGTAGCCCGCCTCTAAATCGACGCTTAACGGCAGTTCGCTAACAGCTTTGATGCGTGAGACGATATATAACAGCTCGTCAAAACTCATCTCTTCGCCATCTTCATACCCTAACATTGCGGCGATAGCAGCGCTGGAGGAGCCCAGCGCCTGATAACCGGCCTGCTGAGCGGCCTGAGCGCTGCTGGCATCCCAGGCGTTGGCAAGCAACAACGGTTGGTTTTGCTGGTGAAGCGCGTTGAAGTTCATTCTTTTCTCCCGCGGTGGTGTGTCCCCAGACTGTGCCGCGTTGGGCTCATTTGCCACAACCGAAAACTGGACGACTATTTTTATACGTAGATTCTTATCGTCAGCCGGCGGGAGAGATAAATAAAAAGGCCATGATTGATCATGACCTTTTATACGGTAGTGCCTGGATGGGTGAGAAAGCGTTACTCGATATTGTATCTGTTTATTGAGTATCGGCTTCAAATGCCCGTGATTGCTGGGTTTCTTGTAATGCGTTTTCTCAGTGGGTACACCCTTGTGTACACGGTATTTTGAGGTGCTGCCTTTGGCTGCTCATTTTATGCTCTCATGCTTGCTGTTCTGGCCTCTTATCTTTTGCGCCTTATTGTATGATACCTCTATCCCACAATAAGGAATCAGCCAGCCATGAGAATGACCAGCCGCAAAAAAGAGATACTCAGCTACTTTGAGCCGGATAACCTCGAATGGGTGACGGGTGAGATTGGTGCGCCGCCGTTCGATGTGTCGGGCGTGGCGTACCTGCTTCACGGCATGGGGTCGTTCGATAAGCGCCACCCGCTCGAATCCACTCGGCGAACTCTTGAAAGCATGGTTGCTGGTGGGTTGCTTGAGCGGGTGACAGTGTATGAATCCCGGCAGATAAAAAGCGGCGGTGAGACTAGCGCAACGGTCGTGCGCTACGGTTTACCCGGACAGTGTGCCGTTGTGCGCGATAATGGCGGCGCTGATAAAGCGATTGATGGGGAATGCGAGCGGGTTGGCTGAGTCGAACGGGGCAGGGCGGAATAGATAAAAAAAATATGACGGGTTAATCTGCGTACTGGATTCAAGCCCTTATCTGGCGCGGGTCTCGCCTCACATGGGCTTTGAGTCTGTCCAGTACAGTCCAGTATTTCAACATCGGTGACTATACGGATTGCTAACGTGCGCCGCTTTTTTTAACCCTTCGCAGATCCCGCCTTGCTTGCATTGAAACGGATCTCGCTAATCTCAGCTCAAGCCGTGCGATTCTGTCGGCATGTAGCCCCATGAGTCCGTTAATCAAAATCATCTCGCGCCATTCTTCTGTTCCCGGCGTCGGATAATTCGCCAGTAATAGCCCGTATCTCTCAGCCAGCATGAGGTTTCTTGCACGATTTCGCACCAGCGGAGAAAGCGCCTCTCCCCCCTCAAATGGGAAGAATGCCCGCCGACTGCGTTCGCCATGTTTGACGGCATTAGTATTGCCCAATGGTGCGCCTGCGCCTTTCCGCTTGCCACCCCATCCCGATCTTGATTGTTGGCTATTTTTTTTCATTTAACGGCTCACTGTGCGCATTTTTGTGCGAAAAAACCTTAACAAGCCCTAACAATACCTTAATAAAACTGTATATCTAACTTCCGCCATCTACTGCGAACGGATAGCGCCCAAGCCAGAAATATCAAGCCTCTCCACCATTTTGCGAATTCGCAATTCGCGCTTACAAATTACTGCGAATTCGCAATTTCTGTACGCAATGCCACCGTTAGCATTCGTCAGGTAGTACGCACGTTGAATACGCAGTTTTGCTGCGCACCTGGCTGCGCACTGCGTACCAGTGGAACGAACCAGATATTTAGGACGTCCTGAATCACGATTTGGCTTCCAGCCCGCTACTGGCGCGGGTCTGGCGCTGCTAGGGTTTAAAATATGTACTAAACAGTACTAAATTTTCCGCCGTTTGGGTGTGTACCTGACTGCAAACCATCGCCCCGCTGGTGGTCTACCGTTGCCTCTTGCCGCCGTTTAACCGAAAGGCGTTACCGTTCGGTTGCGCTATCCCCATGCGGTGCTGCGTTTCGGTAACAGCTTTATGCAGGTCGCCAAAGTCCTCAGCCTTCACGGGCGGTCGCTTCACGTTCTCCAGACACGTTTCACGGCGGCGCTTTATCCATTCCCGACCTTCGTCCTCGGTGCATAACAGCATGACTTCCATCCATCGCGCGGCGGCGCGTCGGTACAGCCCTTTTGCTTCCAGATCCTCGGCTTTACTGTCGTTTACCATGTTTATATCCCTCAGAATGGATCTTCATCATCAAACGGCGGGCGCTGGTCAAAATCATCAGGGGTGTTATATAGCTCCCATCCCGGCGCGGGTTGTGTTGCGTGGCCCCTGCTGGCTTCGCTTGCTTTGACTGACTCGGCCCGCTTCCCGCCGGGGCGTACCGTTCTGGCGCTGATCACGCTGTCGGCCACTACCTGATAACCTTGCTGTGTACCGCCATCCTTGCCCGTCCACTGATTGACCTGCATCGCTCCGGCAACACTGACTAAATCGCCTTTAACGTGTCCTGCCAGTGCGTCGGCCTGTTTGCCGAATGCCACCACGCCCAGCCAGAAAGTAACCTCTCCGCCCTCTGCTGCATGGCAGGGCAGTGCCACCGCTAAACGCCCCATTGTCATGCTGCTGCCGCTGTTCGTCGTTCTGGTCTGGGGATCTGCCACCAGCCGCCCGTATGCTGATATCTGTGCTGTCATTTTGCGAATACCTCGAATTATTAGTTTTGCTAATGAAGATTACCCGGCACCGCCTTATTGTGGGACACCTTCGCCAGATTTTTTTGTATATAAACAAAAAAGTTGGTGGTTCAGGTGGTTCAGTGGTTCAGTACCCCTCAAGGCCGCGCCAGATCTGGGTTTTGCTGAACCACCTTTTAAATTTCTCTGGTGGTTCAGTCGCCCTGCTTGGTGGTTCACTGCCAGCCAGTGAAAAAAGTCGTTTCTCTCTGGTGGTTCAAAATGCCCGTTTGGTGGTTCAGTGGTGGTTCACTTTCTTACTAAAAAACCTTATATATCAATACTTACTACTTACTGAACCACCTGAACCACCTGAACCACCAAAAAAAACTCGCATGTGAGAAAAGTTATTTCTCTGGCTGGCTTTCCTCCCCATCCGGCAGGAATTGCAGGACGTAAACGTTAATCTGTCTCCCCAGAATGCGCGGGCTTTTCCTCTGAAATTTTTTGCCGTCTGTTGACGGTGTGAGCATCCCCGATTCTTTCAGGACGCGGGCAACCTGCTGCCTGTTGAACCCCCTAGCGATATCTTTATCGAAAGTATCGGGGAACGTGTAAAACGTTATCGGGGAATCATCATGGTTCCCGCGCTGTCTGTATCCGGCCAGATTATGAATCGGCAGGCTGGCGGGGTCGTAAGGCAGCGGCGCGAATCGACTCAGCCCATAGGCATTTAAAAACGCCTCCGCCTGCTCAATGATCTGCTGGTGCTCTTTGTTCCCTGTGCCGAACTCTTTTAGCCATGCGTTATAGGTGTGCTGTATCGCATCCCGGCACGTTTGAGCATCCCAGCCAGTAACCACGCCACCCAGCAGTAAAGCGGCCTCCAGAATGGCAAACCTTGCCCCTACACGGTGAACCTGTTCCCCATAGTCGGCAGGGATTAGACTGCGCCATCGGGCTTCGCACTCACGAACGGCATCAATCGCCTGTTGCTGGTGGTCTGCCAGCCATCTGATCCACTCCCGCCCGGCAGCGCCATGATGGTGCTGGTAAGCATCTTTCAGCGCGTCGGCGTGTTCTTTCCCTGTCTGGTGTTCATGAAAGCGCACCGCCTTACTTAACGGGATATTCAGCAGGCGCACCAGTTGCCCCGCTTTTGTCTTGCGTCCTGCGGTGGCAATAAACGTTTCTAAATCCATTTCCCCGGTGCTGATTGCCACGGTGCGCCAGCGTTTTAGATCCCGGTTGCCTCCTTCCTTTGCTCCCTGCAATTTCCCCACGCCGTTAAACAGGGCATAGGCAGACTGAGAAACGCTTATCGGGTCTGCGCCCTGTCCGACTTCATCCAGCGGCATCAGCCCGTCATTGTGGGCGGCGGCCTCGTTTATCAGCCCCAGCGCCGTCCCGTACCACGTCAGGCGCAAGGCATCAGGGTTGCCGTAAAGACTGCTCGCCACGTTCTGCGTGGTTGTTTTCCCGGCGCTCGATTGTTCATAAAAATGAATCCCGAATCCGTCACGATCTGCCACCCCGATTAATGGCGCTGCCAGTGCTGCGGCGACGCCTGCCATCATCGCATAGTTGCCGTATGCCAGCCGCGCAACACTGTTGCGCCAGCTTTCCGACGTTCCTGCTACGGTATACCCGGCAGCGGCTGAACTGCGCCCGCTGAACAAAACAGGCCGCTCAGGTGTGCCTATGATTTCCCCGTCCGGCATGATGTATGCCCCGCACTGCCAGCCTGTAGCATGAGCAACGCGCCACAATTCACGCGAGCCGCTCCGCTGTAGCCAGTCGGCAAGAATCGCCCGTAAGCTGTTTTTCGTGGTGACGTTGACGCCACCAGCTTTCAGGGTGCGCCAACCTTCACGCTCGCCAATATCAGCCAGCGGGATAGCCGCTGTTGTCGGTATGCCTGCACCGAATGCCAGCCATGAGATAATAAGATACTGATCTTTGTCGTCGCGTCCCGTGCCGATAACCTCCAACGGTGAACATAACCAGCTTTCAGCGTTGATGATCTCCCCGCTTTCCTTGTCCACCTTCGGCGTTACCCAGAAAACGCCATCTTTTCGGCTCTCAATGTGGGGTTTTAGTGGGTCTTTCTCTGGATGGTCAGTTTTACCGCCCTCAATGGCCTGCAATCGTGGTTTCACGGCTCCCCCTTGAATCTGATACAGCGAATCACTAAATGCGGCTGTGGCGGCTTCCAGCCCGTTTTGCTGGTGGTGGTCGTTCCAGTCGGCTTTGTAGTCTGTCGGTGGCAGTGCCACCCAGCCAGCCACGGATAAGGCGGCTTTCTCTGCGGCCTCCCTGCCTGTATTGGCTTCTCCGTTTTGGTGGTGGTCGTTGTCTGCGGCGATGATTATTTGTGCCTGTGGATACTTCCAGCGCATCACTTCGGCAACGGGTAGCAGGTTGCCCGCGTCAATTGCTGCCACTGCCAGCGCGTCCGGGCGCATCAGGTGAACTGAAAGGGCCGTCGCCAGCCCCTCGGCAATTAAAACGCTCTGCGGCGATTCTGGCGCGTTTACGGCGTGATATGCCCCGCGCTTTGCCGAACCCGTCAGAAGTCGCTTTTCTCCATGCGGTGTAATGGTCTGCGCTGCTGCCACTGCGCCGGATTCATCCACCAGCTCCAGCAATAACGAACCATCGGGCATAAGCGGGTATTTAAACCCGGTCAGCCCTTTTGATTGCAGGTACTCAGCTTCGCCCTGTATGGCTCTCATGCGCATTCCGGCATACAGACGGGCAAACGTAGCCCTTCGCTGCTCTGCGTCCTCTGCGGCCTGTTTCTGGCGCTCCTGCTCGCGCTGCTGGCGGTCTGCTTCCAGTTGCCCCCTTCTCTGGCTGGCTGCTTTCCTGTCTGTTTCCGTCTCCCGGTAATCAATACCCAGCACATCAGCGGCAAGGTGCGCCGCCTCCGTGGTGTCGCAGTTGTTCACCTTCTTAATCAGGTCTAAGCCATCGCCCGCGCCGCACTGGTTGCAGATAAAGCTACCGCGCCCGTTGTCGTCGAATCTGAAACGGTCTTTCCCACCACATGCAGGGCAGGGGGCATGACGGCGCGATGAATCAGGAACGTCGATAGACAGGCCAGCCAGCACATAAGGCCATTTACCAGCGGCGGCGCTGGTCACTTCGCGGATAATGTCGATATTACGCATTCGTGTTGCCTCCCTCAGTGCGCCGCTGGCATTTCAGGCAAGCCGTGTTCATTCAGATCGGCAATGAATTCATCGTGTAGCTCTGCCAGCGTCTGACGCCCGAACGGGGTCAGCTCGCCGCGCTCCGTGTCGATCATGGCCTGATAAAAAACAATGGCGTTCGCCGTTCCCTGCTCAATGCCGTAGCGCTCAATCATTGCGCCCTCGATGTTATTCGCCATCGCCAGACGTTCCGCGAACGGGTAAACCACAATCCCCGCCGTGCCATTGGAGTAAATCGCTACTTTTGACGTTGTGCCGTCATCCTCCTTGATGGTGGTTGTGCCGTTTTCGCGCTTCATCTCAGAAATGAACGTGGCAGCAATCAGCCAGCGCCACATAGTGACGTTATGCTGCGCGGTGAAGTCGAACCAGCCACGCGCCCCGCCATCAGCAACGGCAAAATGTATGGCGTATCCGATATCTGGCTTGTCGTCGTACTCTCCGGCGTCAAGGCCGTTCACGGCGCTCTCGTAGCTGATAAGAGCAACCTGCTCATATCCCCCGGCATCATTGCGGGCCATGATATTGACGCCGTGCGGTGTGGCTTCGGCGTGTAATAAGTCGGCATTTCCCGATTTAATGGTCGGCGCGTTGCTCATGCGCTGCCCTCCGCATCAATTCTGGCCATATCGACAATCTCCAGGGCTTTACTCAGCCAGCAATACACGATTTCGGCCTGTTCATCGTTTAGTTGAGTGGCTAAATCAGTCATAACGTGAGCCAGCCCATTGCGGGCGCGGGTCATGCGTTCTGCTGTTCGGTCTGCCAGCGTAAAATCATCCGGGTATGATTCTTTGCGAGATAGCATCGCTTCGGCTTCAAGTTCGGCAGGGTGGTGGTATAAAGCGTTTATATTCATTTGCCCGCCCTCCCTTTGGCTTCTTTTTCACTGATTGAGAGCAAGAATGCGGCGTTTGTAGCGTTATCATTCAGCGCCCGCGCAACTTCTCCGATACGTCCCAGCATTGCGCCTAAGCTGTACATATCAGCTTTAGCGCTTTCCTCCGGGTAGTCATCGCTATCAGCCGCCCAGAACATGAGGCTACCAATGGCACTGACGCCCAGCATTAAATCACTCACGGCATCACTGGCGCGGCTCTCAATTCCTTTCAGATCATCAGGTGTACAACCATCAAAGTTGCAGGACACTAAATCGTTATACAGGCTCATGCTGCCACCTCACGAATGCGGTTAATCTGGATGTTGGAAAGGCGTTCATTTCTGGCCTGATTTAGCGCCTCAGCTTTGGCGCTGATAGTGCTGTGGGCGTCAACGATATAAACGAACTCGACTAATTCGCCGCTCCGGGCGGTGGCGCATCCTGCAACACGGAAGTAATTAATCATGTGCGCCCCCTGTGCGAATACGTCCGGCGAAAAAGCAAACGTGATCCCGCGCCAGTGAACGGCGGGCTTCCTGCTCAGTCTCTGCGGCGATATGGTGAATTTTGGCGGTAATTGTCGGCATATCGCGGCGAACGGCTGCGATTAACCAGATAAATTGCGGATTCTGGGTAGGGGTAGTAGCCAGCATAGCGGCAGCCTCCTTTGTGTTTAAGGAGTCAACGCCTGACGTCTCAATGTCATGATTGGCGGTGACGTTAGCAGGGTTGAGACTACCGGACACAAAGGAAACCGGCCTGCGCGAACGCAGCCCCACTAACGCCACCATTGATACAGTACGGGCTAGGCCGCTGATTAGGTGTGCGTAGTGACTGGACACAAAAAAAGACGCTTTCGGCGTCTGTGTCGCCCTTAGTGTGTTCGGGGTCTCAATCCCGGCGCCTGATTTTGCAGGTGCGCTATAACCATAAACCGGGTTGGCGATAGTCGGCAAGCCCTTTTTTATGGACTCGCAAAACTCACCTTCGCGCGTGCGCGTACTGGTCGCAAAACTCGAAAAAAACTTAGGATTTATTAGGATTCGCAGCCCAATTCTCAGCCCAGAAAACGCCTCTAAAATGTCGTCATTTGTCGCAACGGCGCGGCGATGAATATCAGGTTTTATAAGGTTCTGCGGGTTAACATTTGCTAACAGGCCAGCCAGATTAATGGCTTCTTTCTGGACGGCTGATTTACGCAGTATCACGGTGCTACCTCCCGGAACTCCTTCATGAATCGCTCAATAGGCTGTACGCACGGGTGCTGATATCCGTCGCGGTAGAACGTCACGCGGTTATGCTCGACGCGCTCAACGGTCACTACAGCCCCGTGAGAATCCTTGTAACGGCTTCCCGGCTGTGGGTTCTGGTTACGCATGGTTCACCCCCGCACGTTTCGCTAACCAGCGCTGAGACAGTCGTATTAATTCAGCTTTGCGCTGGTCGTAGTCCTGCCCCAGCTCAATTAGCGTGATATTGGTGCTTTCCAGATAGGAGAGGTGTTCAAGCTGTGCTGCGTTCATGCTGTCCCGTGGTTCGCCAGTAATGCCATTTGCCTGCGCCCACTGCTTTGCCGTCATGCCACCCAGCACGATACGGGCGATCATGTTGCTCTCGTTGCTGTAGTGGCGCTGCTGTGTCTGTTTGCCCTGTTCTGCGCGGGCGCTTTCAAGTGCTGCGCACATCGGCTTAAACAGGTTGGCGGCACTGATACGGGCTTTTAGCTGGCGGCGATACTGAGCGGCGATTTCCGGCGCACTCAGCTGTAGCGCTTCCTCGCACTGGATGAAATAGCGGCGCACAGCTCGCCCCTGCTCGTTACGCTCAACCATTGCCACTTCTTTAGCCATATCCAGCGATAGCAGGTAATCATGCTCTATTTGCTGGCGAGTTTTTGCGCTCCCCGAAACGGGTGAGCTCAAATTTTCAACGGTGATGTAATCCACACCAGCGGCAAAACCATACTGACTAATGCGCCCTTTAATCCAAGTGGTGAAGTCTCGCCCCACCCCCAGCGCCTTACGCAAGGCTCTGGCGCTCACAATATTGGCTTCACGCCCGCCAATCTGCCCGGTAATGACCGGGACAATAGCGGCGAAGTCGTTGCCGTTAATTACTCCCGTGTTAACGTTGGGTTGCGGGGCGGCCTCCGAATTGAATCGGCTTTTTTCGATAGTCATATTTTCGGCTCCGTTATGCGGCGGTGAGATTGTCCGGGTATAGATTGAGAATGTCGGCAATTTCAGGCTGAGAAAGTCCCTGATAGCCCCCAGCGTCGGCGTTATGGTTCACAAGCCGAATAACTTTTAGAACGTCACCGCGCCCGGTAAAGCGATAGCGTAAATGTGACCCGATCCCGTCGGGATTCTTTTCGTCAATACGCTCAAGCTGAATATCAAGCCTGCGCTCTAACTCGCTGGCGTAGTTCCTTCCAGACGAAAGGCGGCAATATCGCAGAATGTCGTTTTCTGTCCATCCTTCTACGCCAGTGCGTAGCATGTAGACGCGGGCGCGGTGCTTCTTCGGTGTGCGGCGTGGCGCTTGTGTGGTGGGCGCTGGTGGCGTAACATCAGATCCGCGAATATCTATGTTGTTAGCCGCCTGCTGTCCGGGGCGGTTTTCTTTTTTCATCAGGCCACCTTTCCCCGACGCTCTGCCAGCCAGTTGTTAATCTCTACCGCATCAAAGGCGGTCACGTTATTGGTGAGTTTCACCGGGCGTGGCAACGTGCCGTTTTTAACCCATCGATCAATGGTTGGCATTGATACCCCTAACAACGCCGGCATTCGAAAGCGGCGGATGTATCCAGTAGTGGGAAGTGCTGATTGTGCGGTTTGAGAGGCTGTCATATGTCCCGTAACTCCTGTGATAGCTGGTGATGGAAAGGCTATCAATAGCAGTTCACAATCTCGCCGAGTTTTAGAAAATTCCTCCGAGTTATGAGATTGTTTGCTTGAAACTAACGGCACATCTTCATTGGCGAAAACTAACCATAATTACCTATAACCGGCTTTTTCCAACCAATCCCGTAAAGAGTCATCCGTTACATCAGGAAATTTAATCTCATTTGCCATATGGCTTAATCTATCCATAATATTTTTGATGGAAAGTGTTTTTAGTTCGTCTTGCTTCACGCCTAGAGCATTTATTAGATAAGCAATAAATCTAGATTGCTTTGCCGTTTCCCTAATTTTTGGCTTAGCCTTAATTGATTCAGACACGGCCAATCTATCTTCTGGTAAATCTATACCTTGAACTCCGCAATTGTAAATTAGCTCTATATCCTCCCTGCTTAGATAAACATCATTCATACTCAAAACAATTGGCTGAGCATCGTAGCAATACGCATAAACAGGTCTAATTAAAATATCATCTACTGACAGTACCGGGCAGTCTTCACCAACATATGGAGCGCCTAGTTTTGCAATAGGAATCTCGCAGAACAAATCTTGCGGAAGGACCATTAGCTCATCATTTTCAATTAAATACATCCCTTCTAAAACGGATGCCATACCATCAAAGTAGCCCACAAAATCCAGTGTTTTTTTATTTTTATCAATGGTGAATGCGGTATCTATCATTGGCGAAGTTGGAGTCAATCCGCCTCGTGATGCCACAGGTATAAGGTCAATATATTCTTTTGAAATATCCCCATACTCATATGGGTTATCATAGTTATTCAATGTAACCGTCAGAGTACCTTCCACTGAACTTTGTTTAAATTCAATCATAGGATTTAGATGATTCATCCATGCTGAGAAGTCTGATAATTCGCACTTCAATAGTGTTGCTGCTCTGTTTAGTGAGCACCACGGTAATGGAGGGATGGTATTTTTTTCCCAGATATTAATTAATTTGCCATGTGCCATAACGTTACCTTTTACGCCATGCCTTTAAAGTGATTGAGCCAGGCGGTAAGGCTTCCCGCTTTTCACCCCGTCGGGCTAGGCTCAATCTGTCCTCTGATTCTTTACATATCTTGGTTACTTCGCCTTTCTCAGCGGTGTAACGTTGTATTCTTCGCCGCGTTCCAGTGCCACCAGCAAGCCCGCCCACTGTGTTAACGCGGCCCGGCGTTCATCAAAATACTGGTGACGGTTATAGATACCCTCCACGCCTTTAATTTTGTGGTTAAGGCATCTTTCTGCGACTACAGGATCAACGCCCAGCGCGGCTAAATGGGAGCGGGCCGTGCGCCGGAAGTCGTGAATAGTGAAGTTCGGCACATCCGGCATTTCAGCGCGAACCTTCGCCAGCGCAACGGGCAGGGTGCTTTCCTGAATATGGGGGATCATGCGGTTTTGCATCTTTCTGGCTGGCAGTACCCATGCGCTGTTGCATGAGAACGTTTTAAGCTCTCTCAGCCATTCGACTGCTGGCGGTGCTAATGGAATGTCTATAGCGTCGCCGTTTTTGCTGCGTTCCTCTGGCAAGCGCCATACGGCTTTATCAAGATCAAACTCCTCCCAGCGGGCGGCGCATAACTCCATTTTGCGGACGCATAACGCTAACAGTAATTTGAACGTGATTTCGTTCTGGCGACTGAATCCCTTAGCCGTGCGCATGGCTTTGAATAGCTGGATTAACTCATCGCGGGTTAGCCAGCGGTCGCGGCTAACCTCCTTCCCTCCAGCGTCTGCCACCTCAAAGGCTGAACAGGGGTTAATCTCCAGCGCGTGCCGTTTGATTCCGTAGTCGAATATGCGGCGCGTCCATCTCAGCACGTCCGTTGCTATGGTCGGCGCTCCACGGTCAACAATACCTTTCAGCATGTCATCGATATGGCGCGGCTTCACGTCCTCTACCTTCATGCTGCCAATGCAGGGGTTTATATCTTTGTCGATACGGCGGCGGAGTATATCGGGGTGCTTCCAACGCGGCAGGATCTGACGCTCAAAGTATTCAGCGGCAAGCTCTGAAACGCGCATGGCATTTTTTTCTGCTTCCATCTTCGCCAGTGCTTCGGATTTCCGCTCCTGCTTCTCCCCGGCAACGTCATAACCCAGCGCAACGCGAGCCGATAGCTCTTTAGCGGTCTCTCTGGCCTTTGAGAGCGATAGCTCGGCATAAGAGCCAATCAGCATGGCGCGGGGTTTCCCTGCGAATTTATAGCGGAAGCGCCATACGGGGGTTTGGTAGTTTTCGCGGTATGAAAGATAAAGCCCGTTACCATCAGATCGCCCCTCGAATCGCTCCCCGGCCTTTATCCATGCGCGGATCTGCATGTCTGTAAGTTTTGGCATTTTGCGAATATCCAAAAGTTTAATAAGGGGTGTACACCTAGCTGAGTACACCTAACGCCGTGGGTACACCCAGGTCTACACCCTAATCATGCGCTTTGTTGCGTCTTTATGATAGCCGATGATAACAAAAAAGCCCGTCTGAGTGCGGGCTTTACTGGTTTCGTGCGTCTTTGTGATAGCTCTTAAATATTTACTCGATATTCTGGATCTGTTCGCGCATTTGCTCGATCAGTACCTTCAGCTCAATCGCGGAGTTGGTGACCTCGGCGTTAATCGATTTTGACGCCAGGGTGTTCGACTCACGGTTGAACTCCTGCATCATAAAGTCGAGACGGCGACCCACAGCCTCTTTCTTTTTCAGAATGTTGTAGGTCTCTTTAACGTGCGCTTCGAGGCGGTCCAGCTCTTCGGCAACGTCGATACGCTGCGCCATCAGCACCAGCTCTTGCTCAAGACGGTTATTTTCCAGCTGCACTTCCGCGTCTTCCAGTTTGGCAACCAGACGCTCGCGCTGCCACTGGAGGATTTCCGACATATGGGCGCGAACTTTGGTCACTTCGCCGCTCACCCCTTCAAGCCGCTGCTCGATAAGCGCTTTCAGGGCCTGGCCTTCCGTTTCGCGGGCGACGATGAAGTCGTCCAGCGCGCCATCAAGAGCGGCCAGAATGTCGGCGGCGATGGCGTCGAGATCCTGCTCTTTGGCGGCCATCACGCCCGGCCAGCGCAGGATATCAACCGGGTTGATTTCCCCTTCATCGCTCTGCATTTTCACCCAGTTGGCAGCGTTGACCAGCTGTTTAGCCAGCTTTTCGTTGAGGATAAGTTCACCCTGAGCGCTGGGATCTTGTTCAAAACGCAGGGTGCATTCGACTTTACCGCGAGTCAGGCGGGCGCGAATGCGCTCGCGTACCACGGGCTCCAGACTACGGAACTGCTCCGGCAGGCGGAAGTACGTTTCCAGATAGCGCTGGTTTACCGAGCGCAGCTCCCATGCGGCGCTACCCCAGTCACCCTTGATTTCACGGCGGGCATAGGCGGTCATACTGCGGATCATAGACGTTCCTCATAGACAGGATCTTAAGAGATAAGTCTTT
>NZ_KV789838.1:0-3703 GCF_001807705.1 Klebsiella sp. HMSC25G12
TACACTAAATCAGTAAGTTGGCAGCATCACCCTTATTCGCACCTTCCCTAGCTAAAGCAAAAAAAAGTGCTCAAAAAATTCTGGAGAAAAAATCCGTTTCTGCCGATACTGCCTCTGCGGGCTGTGCCTATTTCAGGCCAATGGACTCTCACCCGTTAAGAGATGGGGAAAATGAACTGGCAGCGCTTCAACAAAGTAAGTAGTTTTTCAGGAGAAACCAGTGGCATAATAAAGAAAAATTTTATTATTACCGCGGCGTTGCTGAGCAGTCTCTTTCTGGCGGCAATAGTGAATCTTTTATATATCGCGGATAATCTTAATAATAAAGCAGACGCGCGCAGCAGTTTACTTTTGCAAAAAGCCCTCACTAACCGGCAGGAAAAGATACGCGCAAATTTAATGGATAATGCCGACTGGGGCGAAGCGTATAATAATTTGCACAAGCAGGTGAATGTTAAATGGGCATGGGACAGCCAGAACCTTGGTGAATCGCTTTACACGAATTACCAGTATGAAGGCGTATTTGTTTTGTCTCCCGCCGGGGAGACGCGTTATAGCGTCATTGAAGGAAATCTTGTCAGCCAGCCTTTCGAGAAATGGCTCAACCGGAACATCACCAAAGAACTTTTTAACGACCTCTCACAAAGCCAGGGTAAAGCCGTCTCACGCCTTATGATGACCAACGGGCAACTCACCTTACTGGCGGCGGCCCGGATCACGTCGGGAGACGATGAAAGCATCACGCCGGTGGCGGAAGATGCCTCGGTACTGATTTTCGCCGACGTGTTAACGCCCGTTAAACTGGAGAAAATGGGCAACGAATACGGCATTCATAATGCGCATACGTTCGGCAGAATGGAGCCACACCTGAAAGCCGACTACCGGGAAGCTCAGCTTATTTTACCCATTGATAATGGCGATGTTCTGATTGAGTGGCGAAGCGACGATCCGGGCAGAGCGCTGATGAACCGGGAGCTGCCGTTAATCATCATTCTGATGTTATCGACCATTGCATTTACCTGGTTGATGCGGCGTGGTGCGTTAATCAAAGCGCAAATTAATGACGAAAATGTTTTCCTGCTTGAGCAAAGCCGACAAGCGCTTACGGCAAGTGAACGACGCTTTCGCGACGTCATTGAAGCCACCACCGACTGGATTTGGGAAGCGGACAGCGAGGCACGGCTAACGTGGTTATCCGACCGTTTTTCCGGCGTTACCGGTCATCATTCTGACGACTGGCTTGGGCGGAACATGTTGGATTTCATCCACAGCGACAAAATCCTTTTTCATCACTGGCTGCTGAATCCGCAGACGAGCAGTAATTACACGCTCAAAAAGGCCCGCTATTTCTCAGCTCAGGGCCATCAGCGTTACTGCAATGTGGTGGCGAAGCGCGCCATTATGGATGATGGTTCTATGGGCTTTCGCGGTACGGTGACCGATGTCACTCTGGAAGTGGAGGCGCAGCAGCGTGCCGAGTATTTATCGCGGCATGATGAATTAACCGGCCTGCCAAACCGGGTCAGAATGAAAGAGTTTCTGGAAGGTGAGCTGCGTTCTTTACCCGATCCGGATCATCCCCTGGCCATGATCAGCCTCGACCTGGATAAATTCAAACCGGTAAATGATTTATTCGGCCACAATGCGGGCGATGCGTTACTCAATGAAGTCGCCAGCCGGTTGCGGTCCTGTACCCGTAAAATCGATCTGGTTGCCCGGCAGGGCGGAGATGAGTTTATCCTTATTCTGCCGGATATTTATGTGCGTAAAGACATAGAGACGCTCTGCCAGCGCATTGCCAGTGAAATAAGCCGGCCTTTTATCGTTAACGGCAATGAAGTGTATATCAGCGTGAGTATGGGGATTGCACTGGCGCCTCAGGATGCAATGAACGCCAGCGATCTGATTCGGTTATCCGATATCGCATTGTATAAAGCGAAAAATACCGGTCGCAATAACTGGGTGTTTTACGAACCCAACATGGGCGAGTACTTAATTCAGCGCCGGGAAATGGAAAAAGAGTTTCGTGAAGCGTTATGCACAGACCAGTTTCAGCTGGTTTATCAGCCCCGTTACGACATTAAAACCTCGCGTATCGCTGCTGTCGAAGCACTGGTTCGCTGGCAGCATCCGCGTCTCGGTTTACTGATGCCGGATCAGTTCATCCCGCTTGCGGAAGAGACGGGCCTGATCGTTGCCATGAGTGATGTGGTGCTGGAGAAAGCCTGTAAAGATATGGTGCATCTCTCGCCCGATTTGGTTATTTCGGTCAATATTTCGGCGGTGGAGTTTAATACCCGTGGCCTGGAGAAACGGGTAAAGGCTGCGCTGCAAAAATCGGGGCTTAAACCGTCCCGGCTGGAGTTAGAAATTACCGAAAACGTGACGATTTCCAATCCGGATATCACGCTGGAAACCATGAAGCAGCTGAAGGATATCGGCGTACGCTTTTTGATTGATGACTTTGGAACCGGCTACTCGGCATTAAGCTATCTGAAACGCTTCCCGTTCGACGGAATAAAGCTGGATAAATCTTTTTTGTTCGCCATGGAGGAATCGGAAAACGCCAAAATCATCGTTGAGAATATTATCGGCCTTGGCAAAGCCTATTCGCTGGCTGTCACCGCTGAAGGCGTGGAAACGGCGGAGCAGTTGAAAAGGCTTAAACAATATCACTGTGACGAGGCGCAAGGGTATTTCATCGGGAGGCCTGTCGCGCTTGATGCGTTAAATTTAGACGTGGCATTTAGTGTGTGAATGCACGTCAGTGGATGGCGGATCCAGGTTCCGTCGCCGTTTCTACTGAAGATTACCGAGGCAGGCTGCGCGTCTGCCTCGGTGTGTTGTCAGGCGGCTTTAAGTGGGCACTGTTGCAAAGTTAGCGATGAGGCAGCCTTTTGTCTTATTCAAAGGCCTTACATTTCAAAAACTCTGCTTACCAGGCGCATTTCGCCCAGGGGATCACCATAATAAAATGCTGAGGCCTGGCCTTTGCGTAGTGCACGCATCACCTCAATACCTTTGATGGTAGCGTAAGCCGTCTTCATGGATTTAAATCCCAGCGTGGCGCCGATTATCCGTTTGAATCGCCACGGATAATCTAGACACTTCCGAGCCGTTGATAATACTGTTTTTCATATTCTGTCGGTGACATCTGTTCGCTGGAACCATGCCGACGCTTACTGTTATAAAACATTTCGATGTAATCAAAAATATCACTGCGGGCTTCTTCTCGCGTTCCGTAGATCTTTTTCTTTATCCGTTCGCGTTTCAACAACTGGAAAAAACTTTCTGCAACCGCATTATCATGGCAGTTACCGCGACGGCTCATGCTACCCTCCAGGCCGTGTGATTTCACGAACGACTGCCACTCATGGCTTGTGTACTGACTGCCCTGATCCGAATGAACCAGCACCTGTTTTTCGGGATTACGCCGCCATACAGCCATCAGCAGTGCGTTCAGGACAATGTCCTTTGTCATCCGGGATTGCATGGACCAGCCGATAATTTTGCGTGAGAACAGATCAACAACAACGGCAAGATACAGCCAGCCTTCGTGGGTCCTGATGTAGGTTATGTCCGTTACCCAACGCTCATCAGGAGCATCCGGATTGAACTGTCGCTGGAACCTGTTGGGTGACACGATACTGGCCTCGCCTTTACGTGCCCGCGGGGGCTTTGTTGAATAAATCGAACTTTTGCT
>NZ_KV789839.1:0-5407 GCF_001807705.1 Klebsiella sp. HMSC25G12
CGTGAGGACAGAATTTGTCTACAGGCATGGGGGCAGTCCATAGTTACATCTAATGTATTCTATGAACCGAGCGTATTTTCCCCATTAAGGGAAGTATCTTTTTTTGAAATTCCCGTAAAGCGGGAATGATAAGATAGAAAAGTTACTTTTGTAGTTGAGCATTTGCATTAAGACGCATGCACGTTAGAACCGCGTCAGATGGAACCCCTGGATTTCGGGCCAGTATGACGGACAAGAGGAAAAGACCTAAGCGAAGGCAAGCGGCAGGATCAATACTAATTTTATGTATAAAATTAATGTCTCTCTCGTCTTTGTTGATAGCTACAACTCCCCCCTCCATCATTGCTGTGGATTTACCATCAAAAGTAACTTTTACGTTTTTGTAGACTTGCTTATTATGGTGCTTTGTTTTTTTATCTTTCAGAACAGCCTCATGAGTAAGGCGAAGAAACGCCATACACAAGGTGATCACTTCATCATCACTCAGCTTTGTTGAAAAGGCCTTTTGACCAGTCCAGTCAAAACTTCCCGGCTTCGATACTAAAGGCCCCGCAAGGATAAGATTCACACTGCCATTTTTCTCAGAAAAATTGAGCTCAAGTGCTGTCTTACCGGAATTAAATACCTTTTCATTTCGGTAAGGTTGATGCTGTGGTACATCGTTATTTATATTTTCCACCAAATATGTCCTTCATCTTCGTTGATTAAATTCTTCACCAGACCAATGTAGGTATACCATCCAGGTTGCTTCATCGCAAAAATATAAGCACTGGTCTCCAGCATTAGATAGTCTCCCGAGGGAGCACCAGGAGGAACCCCTGTAGAGCTAAGGCTTTTAGTGTGCTCCTTTTTAACTTGTAAGCGCACCCGTTTTAGTTCCACGCACTTTTTGAGATTTCCGGGGTTTCAGCCATCAGCCGGTATTCTTCCGGCGTCAGGTTATTCAGGGATTCGTGGGGGCGCTTGCCGTTATATGCAGCCACGCATAGTACCCGGCCCGGGCGACATTCA
The DNA here is from genome assembly GCF_001807705.1 of Klebsiella sp. HMSC25G12. Taxonomy (NCBI): domain Bacteria; kingdom Pseudomonadati; phylum Pseudomonadota; class Gammaproteobacteria; order Enterobacterales; family Enterobacteriaceae; genus Klebsiella; species Klebsiella sp. HMSC25G12. The sequence goes on from NZ_KV789839.1 coordinate 1,012, forward strand.
GTACCCGATACATCGTCATGACACCACATACAGTGCAGTGCTCATTGATAAAGCGGTACTTCAGTCGGGCTCCCTTGCAAAGTACCGCGCGGCCTTTTTCAGGATATCCCATTCTTCTTCGGTTCGTTTTAGCTGCGCCCGGAGTTTCAGGATCTCGCTTTTAGCTTCCAGTATACCCCGGGCATACTGCTCGCTGTTATCAGGTTTGATAGCCCATAGCCACTTGTAGAGGCTGTGTGCAGAAACACCCAGACGGTCAGATACTTCGGCGACGGAATAACCGCATTCCGTTATTTGACGGACGGCATCTTCCTTAAATTCAGGTGTAAATCGTGGTGTGCCCATAGGCTCCTCCTTTGCTCACATTATAGGGCAGAATCATCTACCGGGGCGGGGTCAGTCCAGCATTAGTCGGCGTAATGGCTATTATAGCCGTTGCATCTACCTAGTATCCAAAAGACCGTAAAATTAATTTTTATATTTTCCTGTTGAGTATAGTTACTTTTTTGGGGCTGGTTGTTTTGGGATTCCTCTACTGGTTTATTGAAGGCTCAGTTTATGGGCTATTGTCAGCTGCGTATGTATTAATTTTCCTTTGCATGACACGGCTCCGGTTGATTGTGTATCGCTATAACGTCAAGTCGAGTGTTAAACGAATTGTAGCTTCTGTTAAGGAGGGTAAAAGAGTTGCTTTCATTGCCCACCAAAATTTAGATTTGAGGTATGTCGTGGTATCAATGTTCAGCTCAATGCTTCCAGACCAGTCGCGCGTGATACATGGTCCATTTGGTTTTGGCATGGATACTGAGATTGAATTCATTAAGAAGCGAAATAGTGCTGACGAAGGTTATCTCGTTATTTTTCTTAATCAGCTAGACTCTTACTCATGGTTAAAACTTATCGCGGGTGATTCACCTGAAAAAGCAATTGCGTACAATTTTGACTTCATTCCTGATCTGGAGAGTGAAAATGAAACTAAATGAGACGTCTGGCGCATGTGATGATGTGCATCTAAATACATTTGTCATCGACCCGGCAACAGCCCGACGTTTTGAGTGCGTTAAAAAGATGGTTCGTAAGCAGGGGTTCCATAATATCACGGAGCCAGAAATTATTGATGCTATATTGTCTGAAATAACAACAGCAGATGCTGCCGAAATGTTTATTGAGTACAAGTTAAAAACCACAAAACCTCTGCTTTCTACAGACTAGGGCTTTACAGAGCATTTTTTTATGTTTTCATATTCATAAATGAGAAAATGAGAACCAGTAAATTGAATATGATTTTAAAAGAAGAAATCGTTTTGGGCATCTACAGCTGGCTTCAAATGACTCCAGTCAGCATGCTGGTAAGGAACATAACCAGCGATCATGGAGGGGATTACGCAATCGTCCGTTTTACCGTCGATAGCCGGGGGGTTCAGATGGGGCCTAAGGCTCAGGGCCAGCTTCTCTGTTCATTCGGATTCAATGTTAAGGAATCCTGTGAGGCCGACACAAAAGACGGTCCAGCCCTCATAAAGGCAGAAATGATGAACGGCGTTATGCAGCTGGTACCGGAATGCATTGAGCTCACTGACAGCCAAACCCAGGCAATCAGGAAAGAGGTATCCGTGCTTAACAGGGTTTGTGCAATGCAACTCCAGGGGGGGCATGGGAATTCAAGGTCACTGTGGGAGAAAGAAATTCTTCCCCGGATGAAAGGCTGCAGACAACTACATTGAGGCAAGGCGATGAGCAAAGTGCATTGTATTAGTGGTATTACCTGGAAAAACTCCGATAGCGCGGCTTTCAAAGTATATGCCAGCATTGGTGCGGTATTAAGCCTTGGCCTGATCACTGCTACCGTAAGGAACTATGAAATTCTGCAACTGACTGTTCCGTATACCTGGTATGTATTCTTCACTGTATTTTGGCTCTTGTTCCCGTCCTTTACGGTCTCTTTCCGTGAGCAGGAAGGGCGTTTATTCACCTCGATGGGCTTTTACGGGTTGAAACTGCTCACGCTCGACCGTCCTGTCACCGATGGGTACTGGCTGGTCACAATGGAGAAAAATCGTTATCGCCTTGTCAGAGTATGCAGGGATGGGCGACGCCTGTCTGTATGGCTGACGTTTAAGTCTTTACCAGAGTTTGTTTAACGATTACCGTCGCACGTTCAGGAACACGATACGGGAGACGATATGAATACTGACTTTGCACATTACAACGAAGAGCAACTACGCAAACTCGGTGAGCTGCACAGTTTACTCGGTCATAGCGATATCGGATCATCTTACCTTGCCACGCTACCGGAGCCCCGTAGTGTGGAGGAGTTGAATCCTCCACAGGAAATCAATGTGACTCATTCGGTGCCCGACGTAGACACCCTGGTGGATATTTACCGGCAGCAGCGGGTTGATAAAGTCCATGTCAGGGATGAACATTATTCAACCAAAATTACCCGAAAATATCCCGGGTTTGTTGTGGTTAAAAATAATCATGACGAAGTGATGTCGCTGGTGGGTGAAATCAACCGGCTTCGCGACAAATTTGCTGATGCTGTAAAAGGTATCACTCATTACCAGGACTCACGGTCAGAAATTCTGCACCAGATTTACCCGTGGCTGGTGACTTTACAGGTGTCCCGCAATATCCGGATCGTTACCGAGAAAATTAGGTCCCTGGGGTTCACCTGGCAAATCCCTGTCATTCATAAATTCACCCGGCTGGAAACGGTAATAGACCGCCTACGCAGGGAGATAACTGAGCTTCAACCGGATATCAATCTGACAAAACAGGATGTAGAACGATTGAAACAGGAGCGGACCGAAGAAATCATGATGCTGTCGTTGTTGAATGATGAAGTGTGTAATGACGATGAATCTTCGAGAAAATTTCGGCTTATCCGGGAAAGTAACTTTCCTGCTGTTAACGTCAATATCCGGTACACCAGTCCTGATGATCCGAATGACGTTCATGGGCCGTACAAACTCAACTTCCGCGCGCCTTTACCTTTAATTTTGTTTAGTGAACCGGACCGATTTAATCCGTTAAAAAATTACGTAAAGGGTGAAAGGCAGAAGCGCGGCAGTTTTAATGAAAAATATCGTTCTGTCCTGCCCCGTATAGGGCTGGTGGAAGTCATCAAGGAGTCGAGAAGAGCCGGTTTCTAACCGGTGTTTGTGAAGCTGATCCGGCCAGGAGGTTATACAAAGTGGCCGTCAGCGGGGGAAACACTTTTCTGTCTGCAAAAGAACGTTTCCGCGTACAGGTCTGTTTCAAAAATGCCATAACACATCCAGATGAAGATCGGCTGCTGGCCGAGCTGTTGACTGTTCATCACTTCCTGGCTGACACCTCTATTTTATGGTACATGGAGCAAAAAACTTATGCTTGTTCCACGACCTGGGCCACCACGTCCACATGGCTACCTGATATCTATCAGCGTCAGGCCAGCACACCCAATGTGGTAAAGATTATCAAATTTATGCACGCCCGGTTTCCTGGCCTCAAAACGGTTGTAGAAACAAATGAGCAGGGCTATGAACAGGCGCTTACCAGTGTTGATTTTGAGATTCCTTACTGGCCAGTGCTGCCGAAATTTGACGCTGATATAGGAACGATACAAGTAACGATTAGCGGGATGATCCGTTACACAGAAACGATGAGCAATAAAAATTGTAAAAGCCCTCTCGACTTAATGATAAAAAGTTTTAAGTCAGGGTTAATCCCGATAGAGAAAATGCCGTTGAGCAAGACCGAAAGGCTTATGCCTCTGGATATGAAAGCCGTAGGTTTGATATTCACACACGCAACATGGCCGAGGTTTCGTTACATTTTTGTACCGGACGAGGCGGGAATAATGAAACTGGTTAACGTGGTCAAATTAAGATTAAAACCTCTGGATGAAAAATGACTTACGCGATTTTCTTGTTAGTAACTGCAGTTTGTGCATTCGGTTTAAATTATCTGACAAACAAAATATGTCCCGCCATGGTTGTGATTAATAAGAGTGGAGGCTCTAATGTACATGCCTTACGGTGTATCACATCGTTCCTCCTCCTTCTGGTAACACTCTGGCTTCCTGTCAAACCAGCCGTGATCAATCTGGCAGTAGAGTTTGCTGCACTGGTGAATTTTATTGCATCAGTCACTCTCTATACCGTTGCAAATTTAAGGGAGAAGCGGAGAGTAAAAAAAAGAAAAGAAGAAAAAGCAGCTAAAAAAGGATAATCCATAATATCACCTATCATTTTCCTTCCTGAGACGCACCAGGACCAATTCGGGCACAGGGTAATGCACTTTCCCTGAGTCCTTCCTTATGCACGCGTAGAGAAGGATTAAGCACTCCTGATGACGATTTTCGCGATTACCTGTTTGGTTTGGCTTTGTTGAATAAATCGAACTTTTGCTG
>NZ_KV789840.1:0-1637 GCF_001807705.1 Klebsiella sp. HMSC25G12
CTGAGCATGGACGCTGTACAGAAAGCCAAATCCGGCCACCCGGGGGCCCCGATGGGTATGGCTGACATTGCCGAAGTGCTGTGGCGTGATTTCCTGAACCATAACCCGAACAATCCGGCCTGGGCTGACCGTGACCGTTTTGTGTTGTCAAATGGCCATGGTTCGATGCTGATTTACAGCCTGCTGCACCTCACTGGCTACGATCTGCCGATTGAAGAGCTGAAAAACTTCCGCCAGCTGCACTCCAAAACCCCGGGTCACCCGGAAGTCGGCTACACCGCGGGCGTGGAAACCACCACCGGTCCGCTGGGCCAGGGTATCGCTAACGCGGTCGGGATGGCTATTGCCGAGAAAACTCTGGCGGCGCAGTTCAACCGTCCGGGCCACGATATCGTCGACCACTACACCTACGCCTTCATGGGCGACGGCTGCATGATGGAAGGCATTTCTCACGAAGTGTGCTCCCTGGCCGGTACTCTGAAACTGGGCAAACTGGTGGCCTTCTATGATGACAACGGCATCTCCATCGACGGCCACGTTGAAGGCTGGTTCACCGACGATACCGCGAAACGCTTTGAAGCCTACGGCTGGCACGTGGTACGCGGCGTTGACGGTCACGACGCTGACGCCATCAAACGCGCAGTAGAAGAAGCGCGTGCAGTTACCGACAAACCGTCCCTGCTGATGTGCAAAACCATCATTGGTTTTGGTTCGCCGAACAAAGCCGGTACCCACGACTCCCACGGCGCACCGCTGGGCGACGCCGAAATCGCCCTGACCCGCGAAGCGCTGAGCTGGAAACACGCGCCGTTTGACATCCCGTCTGACATCTATGCGCAGTGGGATGCCAAAGAAGCCGGCCAGGCGAAAGAAGCGGCGTGGAATGAGAAGTTTGCTGCCTACGCGAAAGCCTTCCCGCAGGAAGCGGCCGAATTCACCCGTCGTATGAAAGGTGAGATGCCGTCTGACTTCGACGCCAAAGCTAACGAGTTCATCGCGAAGCTGCAGGCTAACCCGGCGAAAATCGCCAGCCGTAAAGCGTCGCAGAATGCTATCGAAGCCTTCGGCCCGCTGCTGCCGGAATTCCTCGGCGGCTCCGCTGACCTGGCGCCGTCCAACCTGACCCTGTGGTCTGGTTCTAAGCCGATCAACGAAGACACCGCGGGTAACTACATTCATTACGGCGTGCGTGAATTCGGTATGACCGCTATCGCCAACGGTATCGCGCTGCACGGCGGTTTCCTGCCGTACACCTCCACCTTCCTGATGTTCGTGGAATACGCGCGTAATGCGGTACGTATGGCCGCGCTGATGAAACAGCGTCAGGTGATGGTCTACACCCACGACTCCATCGGTCTGGGTGAAGACGGCCCGACTCACCAGCCGGTAGAGCAGGTGGCTTCCCTGCGCGTGACGCCGAACATGTCCACCTGGCGTCCGTGTGACCAGGTTGAATCCGCGATTGCGTGGAAATATGGCGTAGAGCGTCAGGACGGCCCGACCGCGCTGATCCTCTCCCGTCAGAACCTGGCGCAGCAGGAGCGTACCGCAGAGCAGCTGGCAAACGTCGCTCGCGGCGGTTACGTGCTGAAAGATTGTGCCGGCCAGCCGGAGCTGATCTTCATCGCCACCGGTTC
>NZ_KV789841.1:0-83592 GCF_001807705.1 Klebsiella sp. HMSC25G12
GTAGCCCGGATAAGGCGCTACGCGCCGCTATCCGGGAAAAGCTCAGTGGCTTTTGCGGATCAGATAGCGGTACGGCAGGGCTTCGGTTTCCTGGGCCACCAGCTCATGCTCCATAAAGCGGCAGAATCCCGGGATATCGCGGGTGGTGGCCGGATCGTCAGCAATAATCAGCAGCGTCTCGCCGACCGGCATCGTCCGCACGGTTTTACGCACCATCATGACCGGCTCCGGGCAACGGAGCCCCAGGGCATCCAGGGTATGGTCAGGAGTGGAGAAAAGTTCGCTCATTTTAGTCTCACGTTAACAAAACGGCCCTAGTTTACCCCCAGTTCGCCAGTACGCAAGCCAGGTTAACGTTTGCGCGAAAAACAACCATTGCATTACGCCGACAACGCAGTATCATGCAGCCGTTTTTTATTGGGTTCCCTCACCCCAACGTTCCGCTGCCGATTGCTCATTCACCTGAAGCATGACGGGCATAAAAAGGTCACAATATGAATCCGTTTACTACCGTACAGCGCAAAAAAGCGCTCGTCTGGCTTTCGCTATTTCATCTGCTGGTCATCACCTCCAGCAACTATCTGGTTCAGCTGCCGATCTCCATTTTTGGTTTCCATACCACCTGGGGCGCGTTTAGTTTTCCGTTTATCTTTCTCGCCACCGATCTGACGGTACGCATTTTTGGCGCACCGCTGGCGCGACGCATCATTTTCGCGGTGATGGTCCCGGCGCTGGTTATCTCTTACGGCATCTCTGCGCTGTTCTACATGGGCGAGTGGCAGGGCTTTGCCGCGCTGGGCACCTTTAATCTCTTCGTCGCGCGCATCGCCATCGCCAGCTTTATGGCCTATGCACTGGGGCAGATCCTCGACGTCCACGTCTTCAACCGCCTGCGGCAGAGTCGCCACTGGTGGCTGGCCCCCACCGCCTCGACGCTGTTCGGCAACATCAGCGATACCGTCGCGTTCTTCTTTATCGCTTTCTGGCGCAGCCCGGACCCGTTTATGGCCGCCCACTGGGGGGAAATCGCCCTCGTCGACTACAGCTTTAAAGTGCTTATCAGCATTATTTTCTTCCTGCCGATGTACGGCGTGCTGTTAAATATGCTGTTGAAAAGACTGGCGGATAAATCTGATTTGTCGGCATTACAGCCGAGTTAAAGGTACTCGCGGGCCGATGTGTTAAGATAGCCGGATGAGCCATTAGTGGCCGTTTATCGAAAGGAAGATGTCAATGCGCAATTTGGTTAAATATGTCGGTATTGGCCTGCTGGTAATGGGGCTTGCCGCCTGCGATAACAGCGATTCAAAAGCGCCAACCGTTGGCGCAGCAGCGGAGAGCAATGCCAGCGGCCAGGCAATCAGCCTGCTGGATGGCAAACTGAGCTTCACCCTGCCTGCGGGCATGGCCGACCAGAGCGGCAAACTGGGTACCCAGGCGAACAACATGCACGTCTACTCTGACGCTACCGGCCAGAAAGCGGTCATCGTCATCGTCGGCGACAGCACCAATGAAGATCTGGCGGTACTGGCGAAACGACTGGAAGATCAGCAGCGTAGCCGCGACCCGCAGCTGCAGGTGGTGAGCAACAAATCGCTGGAGATGAAAGGCCATACCCTGCAGCAGCTGGACAGCATCATCTCTGCCAAGGGGCAGACCGCCTGGTCTTCAGTGATCCTCGGCAAAGTGGATGACAAACTGCTGACCCTGCAGGTGACCCTGCCGGCGGACAACCAGCAGCAGGCGCAGACCGAAGCAGAAAGCATCATCAACACCCTCACCATCCAGTAATTACTGGCCTGGTGCGATGGCCTCCGGTTCGCTAACCGGGGGCCGTTTTTTTAGCCGCCAGCCCAACAGCAGCGCCGCCATCACCAGCCCAGCCGCGGCGAGATAAATCATCGAGATCCCGGTCCACGCCATCAACAATCCGGCCAGCGGCCCGGTGACCCCCAACGACAAATCCATAAACACGGTATAGGTCGCCAGCGCCGACCCCTGATTGTGCTGCGGCACCGCTTTGACCGCCACCACCCCCAGCGCCGGGAAGACCAGCGAGAACCCCGCCCCGGTAAGGAAGGTACCGATTTTCGCCAGCAACGGCGTATCGGCAAAGCCGACCAGCAGTAGTCCGATAATCTCCACGCTAAAGCAGAGCATCGCCACGTTCAGTCCACCGAGGCGATTAATGCCGTTAGGAAACAGCAGCCGCGTGCCAACGAACGCGCAGCTGAATAACGTCAGAGCGAAAGCCGCGCCGTCCCAGCCTTTAGCGTCATAAAACAGCGTGATAAAGGTGGCGATCACCCCGAAGCCGGCGGAGGCCAGCGCCAGCGCCATACCGTAGGGCCAGACCCGGCCAAGCACCGCGCGAAACGACATCGCTTTACCTTTGGTAGCCTTCACCGCCGCGCGGGGCAGCGCACAGAGGATCGCCACCAGCGCCACCGCCATAATGACTACCGCCAGGCCGCTGAGGCCAATGTGTGAATAGCACAGCACGCCGAGCGGCGCGCCCATCGCCATCGCCCCGTAGGTCACAATCCCGTTCCACGAGATCACCCGCCCGATATGCAGCGAACCGACCACGCCGACGCCCCACAGCGTCGAGCCTGTGCCGGCGAAGCTCTGGCCGATACCAAGGATCACCCGTCCGAGGCATAACAGCAGCAAGCTAACCAGAGGCCAGCCGCTGCTCCAGGCCGCCAACAGATAGCTCAAACCGCTCAAAAAACAGCCGCAGAGACCGAAGACGACAATCTTTTTAGGCCCCAGCAGGTCGGCATAGCGCCCGGCATGCGGGCGGCTGAGCAGCGTGGCGAAATATTGCAGACTAATCACCAGCCCGGCCCAGAAAGCGCTAAAGCCCATGACATCATGCACATAGCCGGGCAGCACCGCCAGCGGCAGGCCGATGGTGAGATAGCTGGCAAAGTTAAAGATAACGACAGAGACAATCCGCAGATTGAGGCGCAGTCCATTGAGCGCCGGCTCGGCGACGGGTTCGGGCATCAGGTTCCACCAGATTTCGACAATCAGCTTTCACTATTACCACGCTGTCGGCGGAAAAGCAGCCCTCCTTTCGGAATATTGGCAGTCGGCGAACCGCTACACTTATCTGGCGCGACTCATAAAAGGAATCCCTATGTCCTCTCCGCAGGCTGATAAAGCCGGGCTCCATATTTTACTTAAGCTGGCAGCGTTAGTGATTATCCTCGCCGGGATCCACGCCGCCGCCGATATTCTGGTGCAGCTGCTGCTGGCGCTGTTTTTCGCTATTGTTCTCAACCCGCTGGTCACCTGGTTCATTCGCCGCGGGGTGCGGCGTCCGTTCGCCATTACCCTGGTGGTGACGGCGATGTTGGTGATGCTCACCGCGCTGCTTGGCGTACTGGCGGCGTCGCTCAATGACTTTGTCGCCATGCTCCCCGATTTCAACCGCGCCCTGACGCGCAAGATCCTCCAGCTCCAGGAGTATCTCCCTTTCCTTAATCTGCATATCAATCCGGAGCGCATGCTGCAGCGCATGGATTCAGAACGGCTGATGACCTGGGCCACGACGCTAATGACCCAGCTTTCCGGGGCGATGGCCAGCATCGTGCTGCTGGTGATGACAGTGATCTTTATGCTGTTTGAGGTTCGCCACCTGCCCTATAAACTGCGTTTTGCCCTCAATAACCCGCGCCTGCATATCGCCGGCTTGCACCGGGCGCTGAAAGGCGTCACCCATTATCTGGCGCTGAAGACGCTGATTAGCCTGTGGACCGGGCTGATTGTCTGGCTGGGGCTGCTGGCGATGGGGGTACAGTTCGCCCTGATGTGGGGGGTGCTGGCGTTTCTGCTGAACTATGTGCCGAACATTGGCTCCGCTATCTCCGCTATCCCCCCGATGCTGCAGGCGCTGCTGTTTAGCGGCATTTATGAGTGCCTGTTGGTCGGGGCGCTGTTTCTGGTGGTGCATATGGTGCTGGGCAACATGGTGGAGCCGCGCATGATGGGCCATCGGCTGGGAATGTCGACCCTGGTGGTGTTCCTGTCGTTGCTGGTCTGGGGCTGGCTGCTGGGGCCGGTGGGGATGCTGCTCTCGGTACCGTTAACCAGCGTCTGTAAAATCTGGATGGAGACCACCGTCGGAGGCAGCAAGCTGGCGATCCTGCTCGGCCCGGGCCGTCCCAAAAGCCGGCTCCCCGGCTAGCGGCGTTTGACCGGCCAGAAGATGGTCAACACGCCGGCGACAATGATCGTCACGCCCAGCAGCGATTGCCAGTAGAACGGCTCATGCCAGCCGGGCAACCAGATGGCGGCGGCCCACACGAGGATATAGCTCAGGCTCAGCAGGGCATACGCTTTCGACAGCGGCAGGCGATGCAGGGCAAAGTACCAGCAGACCATCGACAGCAGGTAGCCCAGCAGGCCGAAAAACAGGCCGAAGGTCCCGGGCTGGAAATGCAGCAGATGCTGGAGAAATGCCACAATATCGGTCAGCGGCGGCAAGGCCACCATGGCGCTGCGCAGCAGCAACTGCGCGGCGCTGACGAGGCCGACGCTGAATAATGCCCAGAGAAAGCCCATCAGACGCTGGTCCCCAGAATGACAATGCCCACGACGATCAACCCGACGCCAAGCCAGTGACGGCGAGCGACCGGCTCATGCCAGATGCCCCAGCCCGCGAGGGTAACCCAGACGAAATTCAGGCTCAGCATCGGATAGGCGATGCTGACCGGAATAGACTGCAGCACGCTCAGCCACAGCAGCATGCCGCAGCCCAGGCATAACAGCGCCATCCCCAGCCAGAAGAGTATATGGCGACTCCGCCGTCCGCGACGGGACGGGCGGGTCGCCTGTTTCTGGCAGAGTTGCCCGGCGCAGCTCAGCAGGCTGGCGAACACCAGACAGATCCAGACGCTCATTGCGGCAGATACTGAAGGAAGACCACCCGACCCAGCTCGTAGGCGTTATCTGGCTTCGGTAACGGTAAGTCAACCATACTCTCTCCTTTATCCATCAACAGCACCAGCGAGACCGGCCCCTGCTGACGGTGCGTGGCCAGCCAGTCGGCAAAACCGGCCTGGCTGACAAAGCTTCCCTGAGCATCCGGCCAGTCGAGACCGTACTTCAGCTCACCCTGTTTGTCGAACATAATAATATCGCTGCGCTTCAGCTCCCAGGCCAGGCCGCCGGCGATCCCAACGTTGTTGGTCAGGACGTAACGGCTGGGCTGCAGGGATTCACTGACGATATCCACGAGGAACTGCGGCTGTTTGCTGTCGATAACCCGGTCCGGGATGGCGAAGCCCACCAGCAGCGCCAGGCCGAGCGGACAGAGCGCGGCGAGGCTCCAGCGGCGGCCAGGGTTTTTCATCGCCAGCCAGCCCATCAGCGCCCAGACGGCGAAGGCGATCGCCGCCAGCAGACATTTATACAGCTCAATCTTGGTCCACACCGGCTTGTGCATCACGCCCCAGGGTGAGACCACCAGCACGGCGATCAGCCCCAGCAGGCCAACGCCCAGGTTGATCATCCCGTTGATGCGCAGCGCTTTTGCGCCGGTCTTTGCGGCCTCCAGCGCGTAGCGGGCCATCAGAATCGACAGCGGCGCAAAGCACGGCAGGATATAGGTCGGCAGTTTGCCTTTGGCGATACTGAAGAACAGGAACGGCATCGCCACCCAACCCAGCAGATACAGCGCGCCGCGAGCCTCATCGCGCTCAAGCCAGCCGCGCTTCAGCGCCCCCGGCAGCAGGGCCAGCCACGGCAGGCTGCCGGCGATCAGGAACGGAATGTAGTACCAGAACGGCGCTTTGTGCTGGGCATCTTTTTCGGCAAAACGCTGAATATGCTCGACCCAGAAGAAGTAGCGCCAGAAGTCCGGCTCGCGCTGGGCGATAGCCAGCCCCCAGGGCAGCACCACCAGCGTACAGACGATCACCGCCAGCCAGCCGTAGGTCAGCACTTCACGCCAGCGTTTACGGGCGATCACCCACGGCAGCACGCCCACCACCGGCACCGCCAGCGCCAGGAAGCCCTTGGTCATCACCCCCATACCGCAGGCGACGCCCAGCAGCGCGTAGCCCAGTATTTTGCCGCTGCGGCTCTGCGCCTGCGCCGCGCCCCAGAAGCTGCACATCGCCAGCGCCAGCCACAGGGTGATCATCGGGTCCAGCACCGCATAGGTGCCAATCGCATACACCAGCATCGCGGTAAGGAAAATCACCGGCGACAGGACAGCCACCTTTTTGTCGCGAAAGACGCGCCACGCCAGCCAGGCCACCAGCAGGGCAGTCATGGTGATAGCGAAGACCGACCCAAAGCGTACGCCGAAGTTATTATGGCCAAACAGCCACTGACCGATACTGTTGATCCAGTAACCGGCAATCGGCTTTTCGAAGTAGCGCAATCCGAGAAAATGCGGCACCACCCAGTCACCGGTGGCCAGCATTTCACGGCTGATCTCCGCATAGCGGGTTTCATCGGGTTGCCAGAGCAAACGAAAATTAAGCGGCAGCAGGTAATACAGCGCAAACAGCGCAATCAGAGAGACGCCATAGCGAATGCTTTTCATCAAACACCCGAAGTCAGTAATTGTTCACGTCCGAGCCAGCCTTCCCGGCCAGCCAGTTCACCCCGAACCACTTTGCCAGACGGCAGCTCGCTAAAGTCAGCGGGCAGCAGCTGGCTCAGTGGGCAAAACTGAATTTCCTCTTCCGCCGCCATGGTCAGCAGTTCATTGAACTGATCGGCGTAAGCAATACCTTCCACTTCGGCGTGAATGGTATAGACCGGCACGCCCGGGTCGCGATGGATGCAGTCGAGCAGGTAGCGGTTAAAGCCGGCGATATCGACCGCCGTGCCCACCGCCTCATCCCAGGTCGGCAGCGTGACCGGGATCTGCACCGTACCGAACGTGCCGCTACCGAGCTGGGGCAGGAACGGCCGCGTGCCGCGACAGTCGCTGTTGTAGAGAAAATCGAAGGATTCTTTGGCTTTGACCACCCGCTGATCGGCGCGCCAGCCGGCGACAGCCGAACAGGTGACCGGCCGGCCGATGATGCGTTCCAGTTCGAGCAGGCCGCGCTCAACCTCCAGCGTCAGCCGTTCCTGCGGCCAGACGCCGCTCCACGCCTGCCAGCTGTAGTGATCCCAGGCATGCAGCCCGACTTCATGAGACTCGGCGGTCGCGCGGATCACCGCTTCGTTACCCGCGCCGATGCGGCGTCCCGGCCACGCGGTGCCAGCCAGCAGAATATCCCAGCCGTACAGCGAAGCCGCTCTGGAACGCAGCATCTTCCACAGAAACTTCGGTTTTACCAGGCGCCACAGATGGCGCCCCATATTGTCCGGCCCGACGCTGAAGAAGAAGCTTGCCTGGATCCCGTGCTGGCCCAGCAGGTCCAGCAGCCGTGGAACGCCGTCCCGCGTTCCGCGAAAGGTATCGACATCTATGCGTAAGCCGACCTGTTTCATGGATTTTTATCGTCCACCAGTTCAACTGTACGCAGGAAGAAGTCCAGCGTGTGTTCGACCGTTTCTTCCATCTCCACCTTCGGTTCCCAGTTCAGGCAGCGTTTGGCGTTGCGAATGCTCGGCTTACGATGCTCAACGTCCTGGTAGCCCTTCCCGTAGTAATCGCTGCTTTCCACTTCACGGAAGCCGGCAAACGGCGGGAAGCGATCGCGCAGCGGATGGCGTTCGAAGCAGGCGAGCAGCATTTCGGCCAGCTCTTTGATGCTCGCTTCGTTTTCCGGGTTGCCGATGTTGATGATCTGCCCGTCGCAGCGGCCGTCTTTGTTCTCGATGATGCGGAACAGCGCTTCGATACCGTCGCTGATATCGGTGAAGCAGCGCTTCTGCTTGCCGCCCTCGATGAGCTTGATCGGCGACCCTTCCACCAGGTTGAGGATCAGCTGGGTGATGGCGCGGGAACTACCGATACGCGCGGCGTTGAGGTTATCCAGGCGCGGCCCCATCCAGTTGAACGGACGGAACAGGGTGAACTTAAGATCGTACTTATCGCCGTAGGCCCAAATCACGCGATCCAGCAGCTGCTTGGAAACCGAGTAGATCCAGCGCTGTTTGTTGATCGGCCCGACCACCAGATTGGAGGTATCTTCGTCGAAGTTTTTATCGGTGCACATGCCATACACTTCAGAGGTCGACGGGAAGATGATGCGCTTATTGTATTTCACGCAATCGCGGATGATCTTCAGGTTCTCTTCGAAATCCAGCTCGAACACACGCAGCGGGTTGCGGGTGTATTCGATAGGGGTGGCGATGGCCACCAGCGGCAACACCACGTCGCATTTCTTAATGTGATACTCGATCCACTCGGAGTGAATGCTGATATCGCCTTCCACGAAGTGGAAACGCGGGCTCTCAAGGAAACGGCTGATGGCGTCGGAGCCGATATCCAGGCCGTAAATTTCATAGTTGTCGTCCTGCAGCAGGCGCTCGGTCAAATGGTTACCGATAAAGCCATTGACGCCGAGGATCAGCACGCGGGTGCGACGCTTAATCGCCACCACCGGTTTGCTGCTGATCACCGCCCCGGACACCAGGCCCAGCGCCTGCGCCAGCTGAGCGCCCTGCATGTACACACCGCGTTCGGTCTGGCCGGTGACAATTTCCAGCGCCCCGTCCTGGCACGCCACGATCAGCGGCGCAACGGAGATAACGGTACCCGGTTTGGCTGCCGGCAGATCGTGGCGGACGCGGGATTTCCAGACGATGAACTTGTTCGCGCCAGCGTAGCCGAAGGCGCCCGGCCACGGATCCGAGACGGCACGCACCAGATTGTGCAGGGTCTGCGCCGGCTGCTCCCAGTCGAGGCGGCCATCCTCCGGGGTACGACGCCCCACGTAGGTCGCCTGGCTGTGATCCTGCGGGCGCTCTGCGGTTTTTCCTTCAAGGATCGCCGGCAACGCCTGGCCCAGCAGCTCAGTGGCGGCGGCGCACAGCTTACGATGCAGCGTCAGGGCCGCGTCATCCGGGCCAATCGCCACGGTTTGCTGGGCGACGATATCGCCGGCATCCGCGCGGTTCACCATGCGGTGCAGGGTGACGCCGGTTTCGCTTTCGCCATTGACCAGCACCCAGTTCAGCGGCGCACGGCCACGATATTTCGGCAGCAGCGAACCGTGCAGGTTGAACGCCCCTTTCGGCGCCAGATTGAGGATCTCATCGCCCAGCAGGTTGCGGTAGTAGAAGGAGAACAGCACGTCCGGCTTCATCTCGCGGATACGCTCAATCCACAGCGGATGGTTCACGTCTTCCGGCGCCCACACTGGAATGCCCTGCTCGGCGGCAAGGCGCGCCACGGAGCCAAAGAAATGGTTTTCGCCAGGGTTATCCGGGTGGGTGAAAATAGCAGCGATATCATACCCGGAGTCCAGCAGGGACTGGATACCGGTGCAGCCCATATCGTGATAAGCGAAGACTACGGCTTTCATGAACGATCTTCCTCTTTAGATGCCGTTTCCGGCTGGCGAACAACACGTTGAATAAAGTAGCGGGGACGAGCGCGAACGTCGTTATAGATGCGTCCGATATACTCGCCGAGCAGGCCCATACCGATAAACTGGGCGCCGATGAACATAAACAGCACGGCGAAGAGCATGAACACCCCTTCCGCCGCCCACTGCGGGCCAAAGGCCAGGCGCAGCACCACCAGCAGCAGGCCGAAGGCGAAGCCCAGCAGGGCAATCACGCTGCCGAAAATGCTGAGCAGACGCAGCGGCGTGGTGGTCA
Organism: Klebsiella sp. HMSC25G12; assembly: GCF_001807705.1. Lineage (NCBI taxonomy): Bacteria > Pseudomonadati > Pseudomonadota > Gammaproteobacteria > Enterobacterales > Enterobacteriaceae > Klebsiella > Klebsiella sp. HMSC25G12. The sequence continues at coordinate 9,745 of NZ_KV789841.1, forward strand.
GACAGGTCACCAGGTCGTACATCAGGTTGATCAGGCGCATGAAGCTGTATTTGGAGTCGCCGAATTCGCGCTCGGCATGCATCACCGGGATCTCGACCGCGCGACGGGCGAAGGTATTCGCCAGGATCGGGATAAAGGTGCTGCGCTCGTGGCAGTTGAGCATCGCGTCGATAATATGGCGGCGGTAAGCGCGCAGCATGCAGCCGTAGTCGCCCATCGCTTTGCCGGTGGTGCGCTGGATCAGGCGGTTGATCATCTTCGAGGCGCTTTTGCGGAAGATGCTGTCCTGACGGTTCTGGCGGACGGTGCCCACCACGTCGTAGCCTTCATCAGCCTTCTCTACTAACCGCGGAATTTCCTCCGGTGGGTTTTGCAGATCGGCATCAAGGGTAATAATCAGATCGCCCGTCACATGGCTAAAGCCGGCCATGATCGCCGAGTGCTGGCCGTAGTTACGGTTTAACAGCACGGCGACGACGTGACTGCCTTCCGCCTCGGCGGCTTCGGTCAGCATGCGCGCGGAATCGTCGCTGCTGCCATCGTCGATCAGCAGAATTTCATATTGCCGCCCCAGCGTGGCGCAGGCGGTATCCGTACGACGAAGCAGTTCCGGCAGACTATCCTGTTCGTTATAAACCGGGATAACCACCGAGACCTTCTTCACGGGAGGGTAAGTAAGCATATCAACGTCCTGACAGCTGGCGCAGTGCGGAAATGACGCGAGTGACATCGTCATCGGTCATGTCCGGGAACAACGGGAGAGAACAGATGCGGGCGCTGTTCCATTCGGTATTTGGCAGGGAAACCTCAGGGAAGCGCTCGCGGTAATATTTTTGCGTATGAGCCGCACGGAAATGCAGACCCGTGCCGATACCCATCGCCTTCAGCTTTTCCATCAGCGCGTCGCGGCTGATGCCGCATGCGGCCTCATCGACGCGGATGATAAACAAGTGCCAGGCGTGCTGGTGATCCCATGCCGGGACGGTCAGCGGTTTAAACGGCGTGTCCGCCAGCTCGCGCAGGTAGCGCTGGGCAATCTCCGTCCGGCGCTGATTGGCGTGGCTCAGTTTTTCCAGCTGGACCAGCGCCAGAGCGGCGTTGATATCGGCAAGGTTGTACTTGAAGCCCGGGGTGATCACCTCCGCCTGCGGCGCGCGGCCGTGGGTCTGACGATCATAGGCGTCCACGCCCAGACCATGGAATTTCAGACTGCGGATACGGGAGGCCAGCTCGTCGTCGTCGGTGACAATCAGCCCGCCTTCGGCGCAGGTCATGTTCTTGATCGCGTGGAACGAGAAAATGGCGGTCCCCTGCCAGCCAATGTGGCGGCCTTTATAATGGGTACCCGCCGCATGGGCGGCATCTTCAATCACCGGAATGCCGTGGCGCTCGCCCACCGCGCGAATGGCGTCGATGTCGGCTGGCGCGCCCGCGTAGTGCACGGGAATTATCGCTTTGGTACGCGAAGTGATCGCCGCTTCCACCGCGTCAGGGGTAATCATCAGATTGTCGTTATCGACATCGATCATCACCGGCGTAGCGCCCAGCAGGCAGATCATATTGAGAGTGGAGACCCAGGTCTGGGACGGCGTAATGACTTCATCGCCGGGGCCAATACCCAGAGCCATCAGGGTCACATGCATCCCGCCGGTCGCTGAACTGACGGCAATCGCGTGGCGGTTGCCGGTCAGCTGGCAGAATGCCGCTTCGAGTGCCTGATTCTTCGGTCCGGTGGTGATCCAGCCCGACGCTAAAACTTCACGCAGCGCAGCCAGCTCTGCGTCGCCCATCGACGGGCGCGAAAACGGCAAAAAATCGCTCATCATCATCCTGTTCTGTAGTTGACCCACGCACAAATCAGGGTCGTTAGAATAAAATATCCTGCGCCTGCGGACTTAAACGAAATTAAAATGAAGTGAGTTCAGCGCGGCATTCCATTTCAGGGTATTTCGACCACTATTAATGTAGTCGACCTTGCTTAGGATAATATTAAGAAATTAATATTTTCTCAGAATAAGTAATAACTCATTACTAAACAGTATGATAGGAATTTTTTATGGCAGGGGTATGACAGGAAAGCGTTCCTGTTAAGCGGCAAGAAACAGGAACGCAATAGCAAAAAGTAAACGGGAATTAAACCAATACACAATACTTTAATTAGCGATCGTCACGCTTAATGACAAAATGTTAGCGCAGATCACAAAGTTATTTCTGCTGAATTACAAGTTTGCAGGAAAATCCGCAGGTAATTCGCTCGCCGGGCAATTAATGACCTCGTCATTATCGGCGCCACAGTCGCGAATGAAGGTGATAGTGGCGAACTCGTCAATCACTTCCGTTGGATAGGCCGGGCCGGCATCACGGTACGAATTCATCAGCGGAATATGGTCGTTCTGGAAGCAGACGGTTTTTTCCGGGTTATTCATGATCCAGCGCGGGAAGAAAATGGTGCCGTGGAACAGTTTGTCGCCCAGGTTGACGATTAGGCTGACGTCGGTGCCGGTCGGTTCGGTCCAGGAGATTTTGTAGATACTTTCCCCCACCCGCACGATGTACGCTTCCTGATCTTTCACCCAGCGATTGCCGACGATGCCGCTGTGAATACGGTAGTCGAGGGTGTGGCCATTTTTGACGTAAATCTCGTAGTTCCAGCCGTTGTCGTAGGTATAGACCAGATGTTTACCGATAAAGCCGCTGAGGTCATGTTTGTCGAAAGTGCTCATCATTTATTCTCCTCTGTTTTGTTGAGGACAGCATACGTCTTTAAAAAATGAATGAATAACGCTATGTTTGGATTAAATACATCCAAATTTTAGATTGATTATGCACAAGACAACCCTGGAGCAATGGGCGTTACTCGAAAAGGTAGTGGAATTGGGGAGCTTTGCCAGAGCGGCGGAGGAGACCAACCGCAGTCAGTCTTCGGTGAGCTATAATCTCGCGCTGCTGCAGGAGCGCTTAGGCGTGGCGCTACTGGCGCCGTCCGGCCGGCGGGCGGTACTCACCCCCGCGGGTGAACTACTGCTAAATCAGGTCAAACCGCTGCTGCAGGCCTTTGCCTACGTCGAGACCCACGCCGCCACTCTGCGCAACGGGGCGCGCACCCGCCTGGATCTGGTGGTCGACAGCATTTTCCCTCGTCAGCGACTATTCGCGATTTTACGCCAGTTTCAGCAGCGCTATCCGCAGACCCAGGTCAGACTCACCGAAGTGCTGGAAAACGTTGATGACGAGAGCGCGGCGCGGACGGAAGCCGATGTGATGGTGCTGACCCGCCGCCAGGATATTACCGGCCGCGGAGAGTGGCTGATGAATATTGATTTCATTGCCGTCGCCCACCGCGACCACCCTCTTGCCGCGCTCCACGGGCCGCTGGAGGACAGCACGCTGGCGCCGTGGCCGCTGGTGCGCATTGCCGATCAGACCGGCGATGGTCAGGCGACGCGTGACGCCTGGACCTTCTCCACCATTGACGCCGCCATTGATGCGGTGATGTATCAGGTCGGGTTCGGCTGGCTGCCGGAAGAGCGCATTCGCCCCCATCTCGACCAGGGCGTGCTGAAGCGGCTGCCCCTCAGCCACGGCGCGCGCCGCGCGACGCCGCTGCATCTGATCGTCAAGCGGGACCTGGCGCCGATCGACGAACAGGTGGCCACGCTGCTGGGCTTATTCCGGGCGCCCTGAGAGGCGCAGGCGGTGTTTACCGCCCGTATGTAATGATACGATTTTCTTATACTTTCCGGCGCAATATTGATCCAGGTTACTCCCAAAGTATGATGAATCACTAAAATCGTCATACTTTCCTGTCGCTGAGATCGCCGTCTTGTCTACTATCCGCCTCACCCTGCTGGCGCTGGTTGCCTGCGTCCCTTTACTGGCTCAGGCCGCGCCGCACCAGCTCACCACCGCCTGGCCGGTTAACGTCGGCCCGCTGAATCCCCATCTCTATACGCCCAACCAGATGTTTGCCCAAAGCATGGTTTATGAACCGCTGGTGAAGTATCAGGCTGACGGCAGCGTACAGCCCTGGCTGGCGACCCGCTGGCGTCACGCCGCCGATGGTAAAACCTGGTGGTTCACCCTGCGCGACGATGTGACCTTCTCCAATGGCGAACCGTTTAACGCCCAGGCCGCGGCGGCCAATTTCCAGGCGGTGCTGGCCAACCGCCAACGCCATGCCTGGCTTGAGCTCGCCAACCAGATCACCGACGTGCGGGCGCTCAGCGCCACTGAGTTGCAGATCACTCTGAAAAGCGCCTACGCGCCCTTACTCCAAGAGCTGGCCCTGCCCCGCCCGTTCCGCTTCATCGCGCCCTCGCAGTTTATCGATGGCGGCACCGCCAGGGGCATTAAAGCCCCGATCGGCACCGGTCCGTGGCGACTGGCGAGCTCGCAGCTCAATCAGCGCGATGTGCTGGTACGCAATGAGCGCTACTGGGGTCGTAAACCGGCACTGCAGCAAATCACCATCAAGGTGATCCCCGACGCCACCAGCCGGGCGGTGGCGTTCGAAACCGGGGAAATCGATATGCTCTACGGTGACGAAGGGCTGCTGCCGCTGGACACCTTCGAACGTTTTCGCCATCACCCCGGCTACGTGGCGCGCCTGTCCGCCCCGGTGGAAACGGTGATGCTGGCGCTGAACGCCAGCCAGGGCCCGACCCGCGAGCAGGCGGTTCGTGAGGCGCTCAACTACGCCGTCGATAAACAGACCCTTGTCGATAGCGTGTTGTATGGCACCCAGCAGGTTGCCGACACCCTGTTTGCCCCCTCGGTCCCCTACGCGCCGCAGGATCTGACGCCGCGCCGTTACGACCCGGCAAAAGCCCGCGCCCTGCTGGAGCAGGCTGGCTGGCAGCAGCCGGATGGCCAGCCCTGGCGACAAAAAGCCGGGCAACCGCTGGCGATTGAGCTGGCGTTTATCGGCACCGACGCGCTGGCTAAATCAATGGCCGAAATTATTCAGGCCAATCTGCGGCAGGTCGGCGTCCAGGTCACCCTGGTGGGTGAGGAGGAGAGCAGCATTTACGCCCGCCAGCGCGAAGGCCGCTTCGGTATGATCTTCAATCGCACCTGGGGCGCGCCCTACGATCCGCATGCCTTTTTAAGCTCGATGCGCGTCCCGTCGCATGCGGATTACCAGGCCCAGCGAGGCCTGCCGGACAAGGCGCTGATTGATAAAGAGATTAGCGAAGTACTGACCACGGGGGACGAGGCGCTGCGGAGAAAACGGTACCACGATGTGCTGACCCGCCTGCATCAGGACGCGGTGTATCTGCCCATCAGCTATGTCTCGCTGATGTCGGTTGCGCACCAGGAGGTCGGGGAGATCCCGTTCGCCCCGGTGACCACCGAGATCCCTTTCGATCAGATTAACCCGGTAACGCCATAATGCTACGCTATATTTTACGCCGCCTGCTGCTGCTGATCCCGCTGCTGCTCGCCGCCTCCGCCATCATCTTTCTGCTGCTGCGGCTCGGCACCGGTGACCCGGCGCTGGATTATTTACGCCTGTCGAACCTGCCGCCCACTGAAGAGATGGTTGCCTCGACCCGCGAGCTGCTGGGGCTCAACCAGCCGCTGGCGATGCAGTATCTGCACTGGCTGTGGCGGGCGCTGCACCTGGATTTCGGTCTCTCCTATGCCACCCAGCGCCCGGTGCTGGATGACCTGCTGCACTTCCTGCCAGCCACCCTGCTGCTCACCGGCGCGGCGCTGGCGCTGATCCTCGTCACCTCCCTGCCGCTGGGCATCTGGGCGGCGCGCCATCGCGATCGCCTGCCGGACTATGTGGTACGGCTGATTGCCTTTCTTGGCGTCTCAATGCCGAACTTCTGGCTGGCCTTTCTGCTGGTGATGCTCTTTTCCGTGCATCTGCAGTGGCTCCCGGCGATGGGGTATGGCGACTGGCAGCACCTGATTTTGCCCGCCGTCTCCATCGCCTTTATGTCGCTGGCGATCAACGCCCGCCTGCTGCGCGCCAGCATGCTGGACGCCGCCAGCCAGCGTCACGTGATATGGGCGCGGCTACGCGGATTGAGCGCGCGCCAGGTGGAGCGCCGACATATCCTGCGCAATGCCACCCTGCCGGTGGTGACCGCCATGGGCATGCACATTGGCGAGCTGATCGGCGGCACCATGATTATCGAAAATATCTTTGCCTGGCCCGGGGTCGGCCGCTACGCAGTTTCCGCCATTTTCAATCGCGATTACCCGGTGATCCAATGCTTTACCCTGATGATGGTGACGGTGTTCGTGCTGGCTAATCTGGCGGTAGATGTGCTTAACGCGGCGCTCGACCCGCGCCTGCGCCGCCACGAGGAGGTGAGCGCATGAGATGGCTACAAAGCTTTCGCTGGCCGGTAAAACTGGCCATGCTGGTTATCGCGCTGTTGGCAGTCATCGCCATCGGCAGTGGCTGGTGGCTGCCCTGGGATCCAGCGGCGATTGACCTTCAGCAGCGGCTGCTACCGCCGGGCGCAGCGCACTGGCTCGGCACCGATCATCTCGGCCGGGATATTTTCTCACGCCTGCTGGCCGCCACCCGCGTTTCGCTGGGGGCGGTGATGGCTTGTCTGCTGCTGGTGCTGCTGATCGGTCTGGCGGTCGGCGGCAGCGCCGGGCTGCTGGGCGGCCGCGCCGACCGCGGCCTGATGCGCCTCGCCGAACTGTTTATGACCTTTCCGACCTCGATCCTGTCGTTCTTTATGGTGGGGGTGCTGGGTACCGGGTTGACCAACGTGATCCTCGCCATTGCGCTGTCGCACTGGGCCTGGTATGCCAGAATGGTGCGTAACCTGGTGGTTTCCCTGCGCCAGCGCGAATTTATCCTCGCCGCCCGACTGAGCGGCGCCAGCCAGTGGCGGCTGTTCAGCGACCATCTGGCCGGGGCGGTGATCCCCTCGCTGCTGGTGCTCGCCTCGCTGGATATCGGACATATGATGCTTCACGTGGCCGGCATGTCGTTCCTCGGTCTCGGCGTCAGCGCGCCGACGGCGGAATGGGGGGTAATGATCAACGACGCCCGACAGTATATCTGGACCCAGCCGCTGCAAATGGTCTGGCCGGGGCTGGCGCTGTTCATCAGCGTGATGGCTTTTAACCTGCTGGGCGACGCGCTGCGCGATCGTCTCGATCCCCACCTGATCGCGGAGCATAGCCACTGATGCCGCAGAAGATCCAACTGGAACAGATCTCGCTTGCCGCTGACCGACCGCTGGTCAGCGACGTTTCCTTCACCCTGCGCCGCGGGCAGGTGCTGGCGCTGCTCGGCAGCAGTGGCTGCGGAAAATCGCTGACCTGCGCCGCCGCGCTGGGCATGTTGCCGCCTGGCGTCAGGCAAACCGCCGGCCGGGTGCTGCTCGACGGCATTCCGGTGCACGGCGAACAACTGCGCGGCACGACTATTGCCACTATCATGCAAAACCCACGCAGCGCCTTTAATCCACTGCAGACCATGGCCGCGCACGCCCGGGAAACCTGCCGGGCAGCGGGTCGTGAAACAAATGACGCCGTGCTGCTGGCTGCGATGGAGGAAGTGGGTCTGGACAATCCACGGGCGCTGCTGAAGCGCTACCCCTTTGAGATGAGCGGCGGCATGCTGCAGCGGATGATGGTCGCTCTCGCCCTGCTCAGCCGCGCGCCCTTTATCATCGCCGACGAGCCGACGACCGATCTCGATGCCATCGCCCAGGCGCGCATTCTCGATCTGCTGGCGGATATCGTCGCCAGGCGCGGTCTGGGGCTGCTGCTGGTGACGCATGATATGGGCGTCGTGGCGCGGCTGGCGCATCACGTGACGGTCATGGAGAACGGTCGCCTCGTTGAACACTGCGATGTGAATACGCTATTTAGCGCCCCGCGGCACCCGCTCAGCCAGCGCCTGCTGGCCGCGCATCTGGCGCTGTACGGCCTGGAGAAAACACCATGAATTTACTCAGCGTCACCGGAGTGAGTCACGATTATCCTCACCACGGCAGGGTCCTGCATGCGATCCATCTCGCCATCGCCCCCGGCGAAACGGTGGCCCTGCTCGGACGCAGCGGCTGTGGGAAAAGCACCCTGGCGCGGATGCTGGTGGGTCTGGAAACGCCGCAGCACGGTGATATTGCCTGGCGCGGCACGCCGCTGACTGCCCTCAAGGGCGAGGCCATCGGCGCCTTCCGCCGTGATATTCAGCTGGTATTTCAGGATGCCTTCAGCGCGGTGAATCCGCGCAAAACGGTGCGCGAGATCGTCAGCGAACCGCTACGCCATCTGTTACGCTTGTCGCGTGAGGCGCGTTCGCGGCGGGTGGAAGAGATGCTGCTGGCCGTCGACCTCGCGCCGTCGCTGCTCGATAAGCGCCCGGCGCAGCTCAGCGGCGGACAGCTGCAGCGCGTCTGCCTGGCACGCGCCCTGGCGGTACGGCCGCAGCTGTTGATCCTGGATGAAGCGGTTTCAAATCTCGATCTGCTGCTGCAGGCGGAGATTATCGCCCTGCTGAAGCGTCTGCAGGCGCAGTTTGACACCGCCTGCCTGTTCATCACCCACGACCTGCGGCTGGTGGAGCGCTTTTGCCAGCGAGTGCTGGTGATGGAGCACGGGCGCATCGTCGAAACCGCGACGGTCAGCTTACCGCTGCGCCTGCACTCCCCTGCCGGACAGGCGCTCCAGCAAGCGGTGCTCCCCCCTTTTCCTGCCACTCTGCTAAACGAGGCCATGCCATGCAGCGCGTAACCCTGACCCTTGATGATGACCTGCTGGCCGCCCTCGATGCGCTCAGCGCCCGCCGTGGCTACCACAATCGCTCGGAGGCGGTACGCGATATTCTGCGCGACGCCCTCAACCAGGATCCTCCGTCGCCGGAATCACGGCGCGGGTATGCCGTCCTGTCGTACGTGTATGAACATGAGAAACGCGAACTGGCGAGCCGGCTGGTGGCCACCCAGCATCATCATCACGATCTCTCCGTCGCCACGCTGCATGTGCATATCAGTCATGACGACTGCCTCGAGATTGCGGTGCTGAAAGGTGACATGGCCGAGGTACAGCATTTTGCCGACGACGTGATTGCCCAGCGCGGCGTGCGGCATGGGCATTTGCAGTGTTTAGCGGATGATTAATTATTTGAAAATTCTTGGGTGGTTTATCAACAGTTGATAAACCACATAAACTATACGCTTTGTGAATTATCCCTCTTCGCCAATAATGGCGCCTCATTTAACGATCTCGTTATGGCGAGGCTCCTGCATAAATACAAGTTACCGCCCTGTTGGTATCGAGAGAGACCACTCAGGGAAATACAGGCTTCCATCGAATCAAGGTGTTGCCAAGGTAACTTCTGGCGGTCATGACCGTTCAGATACGTTATGCAGTGCTAAAACCAGGACGTAGGGATCTGCCTGCGCTAACCCTGTCTTGTTCGCCCCTATGAGTGATTTTTTATAGGGATTTTAATCATGTCTTCCATTCAACTCTGCGCCGCCCATCAGGCGACCTCTGGCTTCGACGGCGATGCGATCGCCCAGTACATGCGTACCGATTTTATTACGCTGCAGGAACATCTCAGCGTCCATGAGGCGCGCGAACACTTTATCTCCCAGCTGGACAGTGATGATATTCCCGGCCAGGTATTTGTCGTCGCCGGCAGGAAACTGCGCGGCAGCCTGTCGGTCAAAAAGCTCCTGCAGGAAGGGGATGTCGGGCAGTCTATCCGCTACCTGATGGACAGCTGCCTGTTTCGCGTCAAACCTGACGACGAGCGCCCGCAGGTGATTGCCGAGCTCAGCGAGCGCGGCCTCGACCTGGTACCGGTTGTCGATAAAGGCGAGCTGGTCGGCTGCCTGATGGAAAAGGAGATCGCCCATCTGCTGGAGGATGACGTCACCGAAGACGCCCAGCTGCAGGGGGCGACGCTACCGCTGGAAAAACCGTATCTGGAAAGCAGTCCGTGGACGCTGTGGAAGAAACGTTCGGTCTGGCTATTGCTGCTGTTCGTGGCCGAAGCCTATACCAGCAGCGTGCTGCAGCATTTCGAAGAGGCGCTGGAATCGGCCATCGCCCTCGCCTTCTTTATTCCGCTGCTCATCGGCACCGGCGGCAATAGCGGAACGCAGATCACCTCGACGCTGGTGCGCTCGATGGCGCTGGGGGAAGTGCGGCTGCGCGATATGGGGCGGGTGATCCGCAAAGAGGTGTCGACCTCGTTTCTGATTGCCCTGACCCTGGGTCTGGCGGGCTGCCTGCGCGCCTGGATGATGGGGATTGGCATGGAAATCACGCTGATCGTCAGCCTGACGCTGGTATGTATTACCCTGTGGAGCGCGATTGTCTCGTCGATCATTCCGATGGTGCTTAAGCGGATCGGCATCGACCCGGCGGTGGTTTCCGCGCCGTTTATCGCTACGCTGATTGATGGCACCGGGCTGATTATCTATTTCAAAATCGCCCAGTATTTTCTTGGGTTGAACTAACATCACGTAACAGCCCGGCCGATTTGCGCCGGGCTTATTCAACCAGGTTCTGGGCGCAACGAATCGTGGCGATAGCATTCAGGATACAAAGGATCTCTGGCGTGAGTTTGTAAAAAGCCTTTCCCTTTTCCGTTAATATTACCTTCCTGATATTTTTCCCTCGCACGATGAGATTAAAACCAATCTCGTTTTCCAGCGCACAAATACTGGTGGTAATGGACGCGGCATCGATACCAAAACGTTGTGCTGTATGATGAATATTCCCCGTTTGTACCATAACACTGAACATTTCAATCTGGGCATTATTCATAGTCAATACCCCCTTTTTATTTATTCATTCCGCCATCGTTTTAGTTAACCGCAAACAAAATGTCAATCACTGGCTGCCAATGCCCTGTCGAGCAACAATGTGAAATGCATAACACCGTTATTTAATTTTGCAATCCAGCCATTTCATAATGAAAAAACCCGACGATAACCCCTAATATAAATTTGTGATACTCATCAACATAAAAACAATTCACCATTAATTAACAAAATAAAAATCATTTTAATTTCAATATATTATAAAAATTATCACACTATAAATAAGTTGTGGCATAGGGCATGCACTTATCTCCACGTAAACAACACTGGAGAAATTGACATGACGTATAAAATTCTACTCCCGCAAGAGATCATGGCCGAAGGGAGAGAGTATCTGGAAAGCCGGGGTTATCAGCTAATTAATGGTTCCGGGATGGAAGAGGAAGATATCATCCGCGATATCGGCGACTGCGACGGTATCATCGTGCGCCTGTCAAAAATGTCCGACCGCGTTTTTGAAGCGGCTAAAAAGCTCAAAGTGGTGGCCCGCCATGGCGCAGGTTACGATACCGTAGATCTGGAGTCAGCCAAACGTCATGGCGTTGTGGTATTAAATGCCCCGATAGCCAACAGTATGTCAGTTGCGGAACTGACCATATTTTATATGCTGCACTGCTCACGTAATTTCAAGCTGGTCGAAGAAAAAATGCTTGAAGATTATTACTGGGCAAAACTGCGCACCCCGAAAGTTGAACTTGATGGTAAAACCCTGGGTTTAATTGGCGTAGGAAATATCGGCTCGCGCGTCGCGTTAAAAGCATTGCACGGCTTTAATATGAAAGTCATTGCCTATGATCCCTATAAAACGCAGCAGCAGATCCCCGAGGGTGTCGAACTGACTGACGATTTCGACCGAATTTTCAAAGAGAGTGATTTCATTTCGCTGCACTGCCCAACAACAGCGGAAACCACCGACTTCGTCGGCGAAAAACAGTTCTCGATGATGAAGCCCAGCGCCTATTTCATTAATACCGCCCGCGGCAAACTCGTCGATGAGCGCGCACTTTATCACGCCTTAAGCCAGCAAATTATCGCCGGCGCCGGTGTTGATGTTTTGAAGAAAGAACCCTTCGATGCCAACGATCCTATTTTCGCGCTGAGCAATATCGTCATCGGCCCCCATATCGGCGCCGCCACTATCGAAGCAACCGACAGGGCGTCTCTTCATTCCGCCATCGGCATTGACGAAGTGTTATCGGGTAAAAAACCGTCCTGGCCGGTCCCAGGTTTTTAAGGAGCAAGAGATGACTATTGGTAACCGTGTATTTTTAAAACGTCCGGTGGGAAATATTGCCCTGCTGAAAGAATATGAGCACCTGCCGGCGGCAAATATTGCTGACACCATGAACCGTATCGCGGTATTAGGCAACGGCATCAAGCGTATTTCCTCACCTCAAAAACCGATTATGGCCGGCTTCGCCATTACGGTAAAAGCTCGCGCCGGCGACAATTTGATGCTCCATGCCGCCCTGGATATGGCGGGGGAAAATGACGTCATCGTGGTCTCCAACGAAGGGGATCGCTCGCGGGCATTGATGGGCGAAATCATGGTGGCGTATGCCCACCACATGAAGAAAATTGCCGGTATCGTGCTGGACGGGCCGATTCGCGATATCGACGCCCTATCGGTGCTTGATTTTCCGCTCTATGCCACAGGCTCGAATCCGGCAGGCCCTTTCAAAATGGGACCCGGGGAAGTGAATACCCCCATTGCCGTGGGCGGCGTCGCTGTCTGCCCTGGCGATTTAATTGTCGGCGATGCGGATGGCGTCATTGTCATCCCACTAAGCGATGCAGAAACGGTGCTGGATAAAGCGAAAGAGTACGCCAAATTCGATGCCAGCAAAGTGGACGCCGCCAAAAACGGTACCGCCAATCGTCAATGGGTTAAAAAATCGCTGGATGCAACGGGCGTCGAATTTATCGACGACACGTACCGTTAATTCGATTAAATAATATAAGCCACGGTGGTTTATCTGCCGTGGCCTTAAAGCAAAGGTAACAAAAATGCTTTATTTAAAACTCTTGCCGATTATCTTTTTCCCTGTTTTATTTTGGATAATACCGCATCCGGAAGGCGTTGCCGCCCCGACATGGCATATGGTTGGCATTTATCTGGCCATGCTCTGTGGCCTGGTCTTACGCCCGTTTACCGACGCGGTGATTATGCTGATTATTCTGGGATTCGCCTCTCTGGTACTCGACCCCGGTCCGCTATTCGCTGGATTTGGCAGCCCGATGGTATGGTTTATTATCAGCGCTTTTATTATTTGCAAAGCGTTTGTCATTACCGGGTTAGGTAAACGCATTGCTTATCTGTTACTCAAACGCTACGGCAAAAATACCCTGACGCTCGGCTATCTGATGATGGTCACCGATACCGTACTGGCCCCGGCGACCGGTTCAAACATGTCGCGTTCGGGAGGGATCACCTACCCCATTTTCAGGAATATCGCCGAAGCGCTTGGCTCGAAGCCCGACGACGGTAGCCGCAAAATCGGTGCCTATCTGACTATCCTGATGTACGTCGTCTCGATGGGGACCTCCAGCCTGTTCCTGACCGGGATGGCCACCAACTCGATCACCGTTTCATTAGCCAATGAAATTATGAAGGTCAATCTTGAGTGGATGACCTGGTTTAAAGCCGCCGTTGTCCCGGCGGGACTGGTGCTCATTCTGGCGCCCTGGATCCTGTATAAAATCTATGCCCCGGAACTCAAAGTTATTGAGAACGTGAACGAAATTGCGGAAAAAGGCCTCAATGAATTAGGCCCGGTAAAACGCGAAGAGAAGCTGTTGATCGTGTTCTTTATTCTCGGCGTGTTAGGCTGGATGACCGGGTCTATCACCGGTATTGCCTTTATTCCGGTAGGGCTCGCCTTCCTCGCCTGTCTGCTGCTTTTCGGCGTCCTGAGCTGGAATGACGTGGTCAGCGAAAAATCAGCCTGGCAGACCTTTGTCTGGTACGGCGCCTTCTACGGTTGCGCGGTGGCGCTGTCAAAAGGGGGCTTCTATGTTTACCTGGTCGACGTGATTAAAAATTATCTCGATCTCTCGCATTTGAGTGAAATCAGCGCGATTGCCGTGCTGGTGTTTATCAGCCTGGCGGTCCGCTATTTTTTCGTCTCAAACAGCGCCTTTGTGGTCTCTTTCTATCCGGTACTTTTTACCCTGGGTATGACCACGCAGGCACATCCGATGTACGTCGCGCTCTCCCTGGCCTTCTCCGCAGGCTATGGCGCGTTATTGACCCACTATGGCAATGGGGCTGGTGTATTTACGTTCTCCAGCGGCTACGTGCCACAGAAAACCTTCTGGATGCTCGGCACCATTATGGTTGTGGTGAACGTGTTAATCTTCTTCTTAATCGGTATTCCTTACTGGAAGCTTATCGGCATCTGACAGGAGCATAAAATGAAACTGGATATAGTCATTAAAAACGGCCAGATCGCCGATATTGAAAACCGTACTTATATCAACGCCGATATTGGTATTAAGGGTAACCGCATCGTTGATATTTCTCATCATAGCGACCTGCAGGCTGAAACCGTTATTGATGCGTCGGGCTGTATCATTCTTCCCGGCCTCATCGATTTTCATGGCCATGTTTTCCATGGCGGAACGGCGATTAGCGTTAACCCTGATATCGTCTGTTTACCCAACGGCGTCACCAGCATGGTCGATGCCGGGAGCAGCGGATGGGTCAACTATTCGCTATTTCGTAATAGCGTGATCCATCCGGCGATGGTGAAAATTAAGAGCTATTTAAACGTGGTCAATGTTGGCCTCTCCACCCTCGGCGGCGGGCCCACCGGCTACCTTGAAAATACCAATCCGGCCAATTACAACGAGGAAAAAATTGCCCAGACGCTGAATGACAATAGAGACAACATCCTGGGTTTGAAATTACGCTATAGCCAGGATATCGCCCGAGGCAAACAGTATGCCAGCGATCCGCTGTTAGCCACGGTCGCCCTCGCACGCAAACTGGAAACCTCGATTTGCGTGCATGTCACCGACTCCCTGTTGTGCGCCGATGAACTGATCCGCTATTTTGAAGAGGGCGACATCTATGCGCACTGTTTCCACGGTACCGGTCATTCCATTCTCAACGAACAAGGGCAGGTGTATGCCGCCATCAAAGAAGCACAGTCCCGGGGGGTGATCTTCGATTGTTCAAACGGTGTCGCCCACTTTGATTTCAAGGTGGCGCAATCGGCGATGGAGCAGGGATTCTACCCTGATATCATCAGTACCGATTTAACCCTGCGCAATAGCTTGCGTACTGATAAGGTCTATAGCCTGCTGCATGTGATGTCGAAATATCTCAATATGGGCATGCCGTTCTTTGACGTTATCCGCGCCGTGACCGCCACGCCGGCTCGCCTGATGAAAATGCAGGGGCAGATTGGTACCCTGGCGGCAAACGCTATTGCCGATATTTCCATTGTGAAATTACGCAAAGATAAGATCACCTTTGAAGATACCCGGGGAAAAACCCTGGAGGGTGATTGCTACCTCGATAACTGCGCCACTATCTGTAACGGACAGATTGTTTATCGCCGTCTGCGTTTCTAATTCGCAAGCCACCAGCCATACGCCTTTCCAGGCGTATGGCTGGTATGATAAAACCCCTCTTCTATGACCTTCGTCATTATTTATCTGCGCCTTAAAATTATAATGATTTTAGCCAATCCTGAGCCGATAAGTGAATAATGTATGAAGAATAATGAAATTGTCATCTTCTCAGTTTCCAGCACCATTACCCAACGGATAATGAATGTTCTTATTGAGCGTAAACTGGAAATCCCCGTCTATGAATTTCGTTATTCTGACGTTCTCAATAAAGCTAATGAAATGATCCAGTCCGGCACCAGAATCATTATTAGCCGGGGCGGCACTGCGGCCCTGCTTCGCAATAACATCCCTATTCCGGTTATCGAAATTGCCCATGATTTTCATGGCGTATACCGCATCCTGCAGGAAGCCAAGAATAAATCACAGAAAATTGCCGCCATTGGTTTCCCTCAGTTTTGCCGGGCGCTGCGGCATTACCAAAGCATGACCAACGACGAGTTTAAAATCTGCCAGGTCTACAATCACCATGACATTGAAAATGTTATAAAAAATCTGTCAGAAAATGGTTATCATATGGTCATTGGTGGTTTGACTGTCGCCGAAATGGCCAAGAAATACAATCTCAACGTTATTGAAGGCGACGCCGACAATAATTCCATTGAACAAGCCATTAATGAAGCTCATGGCTTACTAAAATATATTAATCGGGAAAATTTAAAGTTAGTCATGAGCCATGCGGCATTGAATCAATCACGCGAAGGCATTATGTGTGTTGATCAACTGGGTGAAATCATTAATATCAATGCTATCGGCATGACCTTATTTCAATGTCAGGTGGGTGACAAAATCTTTAAAAAAGAAGCTTTTAAAGATATCTATGCCAGCATGATTAATGAGTCCAACATCAAAGAGCAAACTATCGAAATTAATGGCACACTTGTTTGTATCTCAGTCCGTCATTTTTCCAATCGCCAAAACACCTATGCCATTATCACTGGCTTAAGCCAGGAAAGCACACTCTGGCAGCAGACTAACAGTAAAAAAAGTAAATTACGCGGCTATGCCACCAGCTATTCTTTTGACAATATTATTACGCAATCGCCGATCATGCATCAGGTGATACGAAAAGCCAGGCTGTGCGCTCAGCATGATCTTCCGGTCCATCTCTTAGGGGATACCGGCACGGGGAAGGAACTGTTTGCTCAGAGTATTCATCACGTCAGCGCCCGCAGCCATGGTCCTTTTATCGCCATCAACTGCGCGGCTATTCCGGAGAGCCTGCTGGAAAGTGAACTTTTCGGTTATGCCGAAGGCGCATTTACCAATGCGCGGAAGGGAGGCAAACCCGGGGTCTTTGAAATGGCCACTAACGGAACGGTATTTATCGATGAGATCAGTGAGGCCCCGCTGTCGGTCCAGGTGAAGCTGCTGCGCGTATTGCAGGAGAAGCAATTTTCCCGTCTTGGTGGCGACAGCCTGCTCTCAGCCGATTTTCGCCTGATCACCGCCAGCAATAAAGATCTGGGTCAGCTCATCGCCAGCGGGGAGTTCCGCCAGGATCTCTATTACCGAATCAATATCCTTGAACTGCAGCTCCCGCCATTACGCGAAAGACCTGAAGATATTATGGTGCTGATTCACCATCTTCTGCAGCAACAGAACAAGCACCTCACCTTTACCCCGGATGCCGTGAACTGCTTACAGAACTATGACTGGCCAGGCAATATCCGTGAGCTGCAGGCGGTCATTTATCGCCTCATCGTCTTGCTGGAGGGTAATACGGTGGATAAAGCGGTATTGCAGCAGATCAGTCACCTCTCATCGCCCTGTCACCAGGGCGTGTCTCTTGTGACTGACCTCGCGGTGGTCGCGGATGAGAGCGATCTGCTAAAAAAACAGGAGAAACAGCTGATCGCGAGCGTGATTGAAAAAACGGATGGCGACAGAACCAAAGCCTCGGCCATCCTCGGCATCAGTCCTACCACCCTGTGGCGTAAACTGAAGCAACATAACATCAGCGGATAAACCGAACCTGTCCGCCGGAATAAAACCGCCGTTACCCTTCCACCAGCGCCTGCGCGCAGGCCCAGGCGCTTGACCACGCCCACTGGAAGTTATAGCCGCCGAGCCAGCCGGTGACGTCCATCACTTCGCCGATAAAGTAGAGACCCGACGCCTTACGCGCCTCCATGGTACGTGACGAAAGTTCGTTGGTATCCACGCCGCCGAGGGTCACCTCCGCCGTCCGGTAGCCTTCGGTGCCGTTCGGCTGCACGCGCCAGGCGGTCAGTGTCTCCACCAGCGTCTGCTGATCGCGAACGTTCAGTTGCTTCAGTGTTACATCAGGTATCTGTCCCAGCTGCTGCAGACACTCCACCAGCCGCTTCGGCAGCTGCATCGCCAGGGTATTTTTCAGGCTCTGGTTGGGATGCGCGCTGCGCTGCTCGTTAAGGAAGTCCTCAAGATTGCAGTCCGGCAACAAGTTAACAGTGACGAACTCGCCGGGCTGCCAGTAGCTGGATATCTGCAGCACCGCCGGCCCGGAAAGGCCACGATGGGTAAACAGCAGATTTTCGCGGAACAGGGTGCCGTTCTCGGCGGTAATGGTAGAAGGCACCGAAACGCCGGAGAGCACCTGAAGCTGCTCGAGCAGCGGCTTATGCAGGGTAAACGGCACCAGCCCGGCGCGGGTCGGCAGTACCTTCAGGCCGAACTGCTCGGCCACCTTGTAGCCAAACGGCGAGGCGCCGAGCCCCGGCATCGACAGACCGCCGGAGGCAATCACCAGCTTTTTGGTCATCAGCGTTTCGCCGTTCACCTGTAGCCGGTAGCCTTGTTCATCTCGCTCGACGCTGAGAATTTCGCTGCGCAGGCGGATCTGCACGTCGCCCTTTTCGCATTCCGCGAGCAGCAGATTGACGATCTGCTCCGCCGAATCATCACAAAACAGCTGGCCGAGCGTCTTCTCATGCCAGGCGATGCCATATTTGCCGACCAGCTCGATAAAGTCCCACTGGGTGTAGCGCGCCAGGGCAGATTTGCAAAAATGCGGGTTTTGGCTCAAATAGGCCGCCGGCTCAACATACATGTTGGTAAAGTTGCAGCGGCCGCCGCCGGACATCAGAATTTTTCGTCCCGGCTTTTTGCCGTTATCGAGCAGCAGGACGCGGCAGCCGAGCTGGCCCGCCTGCGCTGCGCAAAACATTCCCGCCGCTCCGGCGCCAACGACAATGGCATCAAACCTTTCCACACCGCGTTCCTCGTTCCCCAATTGTCGGGTTTTGTAAATATTTCACTCTGGTCACACCAGCGGGAAAAATCCCGCATTAGATACATCATTGAAAGATATAGGATTACTCCCAACAGGGTAAAACCTAAACAGGAAGAAAATCAAAAAAAGTCTATATTTCACTTTGCCCGCGCCGCTAAAGTCACTGATAATGCGCCGCGTTCATGTCCTCAAAATGGCGTAACGTCCTATGCTACATTTATTTGCCGGTCTGGATTTACATACCGGACTATTATTATTGCTTGCTTTAGCTTTTGTACTGTTTTACGAAGCGATTAACGGTTTCCATGATACCGCAAACGCGGTGGCTACGGTTATCTACACTCGCGCAATGCGGTCGCAGCTTGCTGTGGCGATGGCGGCGCTCTTCAACTTCTTCGGCGTTCTGCTGGGCGGTCTCAGCGTAGCCTATGCCATTGTGCATATGCTGCCCACCGATCTGCTGCTTAACATGGGTTCCGCACATGGCCTCGCCATGGTGTTTTCTATGCTGCTGGCGGCGATCATCTGGAACCTCGGCACCTGGTATTTCGGCCTCCCGGCCTCCAGTTCTCACACCCTGATTGGCGCCATCATCGGTATTGGTTTAACCAATGCGCTGATGACCGGTACTTCAGTGGTTGATGCGCTGAATATCCCGAAAGTCATCGGCATTTTTGCTTCGCTTATCATCTCGCCGATCGTCGGTCTGGTGATTGCGGGCGGCCTGATTTTCATTCTCCGTCGCTACTGGAGCGGTACCAAAAAACGCGCGCGTATCCACCTGACCCCCGCAGAGCGTGAAAAGAAAGACGGTAAGAAAAAACCGCCGTTCTGGACCCGTATTGCCCTGATCCTGTCCGCTATCGGCGTGTCGTTCTCCCACGGCGCCAACGATGGGCAGAAAGGCATTGGTCTGGTGATGCTGGTGCTGATTGGCGTCGCCCCGGCGGGCTTCGTGGTGAATATGAACGCCTCCGGTTACGAAATCACTCGTACCCGCGATGCGGTCAACAACGTGGAAACCTTCTTCCAGCAGCGCCCTGATCTGCTGAAGAAAGCCACCGGTGTTGACCAACTGGTTCCGTCTCCGGATACCAATACCGCGGCCAACGGTGAGTTTCATTGCCATCCAGCAAATACTATCAACGCGCTTGACCGCGTGAAGACTATGCTGACCGGCGTTGAAACCTACGATTCACTGTCACCGGATCAGCGCGGTCAGCTGCGTCGCATTATGCTCTGCATCTCCGACACCACTGATAAAGTGGCGAAGCTGCCGGACGTCAGCGCTGACGACCAGCGTCTGCTGAAGAAACTGAAAACCGATATGCTGAGCACCATCGAGTACGCGCCAATCTGGATTATTATGGCGGTCGCGCTGGCGTTAGGTATCGGCACCATGATCGGCTGGCGCCGCGTGGCGACCACCATCGGCGAGAAGATTGGTAAGAAGGGCATGACCTACGCTCAGGGGATGTCGGCACAGATGACCGCAGCGGTTTCTATCGGCCTGGCGAGCTACACCGGAATGCCGGTTTCCACCACCCACGTGCTCTCCTCCTCGGTGGCGGGGACAATGCTGGTGGATGGCGGTGGTCTGCAGAAAAAGACCGTGACCAGCATCCTGATGGCCTGGGTGTTGACCCTTCCGGCAGCGATTATCCTTTCAGGCGTCCTTTACTGGCTCTCCCTGAAACTGATTTAAACGTCATTCGATCAAAACGGGTCAGCTTGCTGGCCCGTTTTTTTATCCCGAAGATGTCGTTAGTGCCAGATCATCAGCGCAATCAGGCTCACCACCACCAGACCGCACAGCGCGCTGGTCAGGATAAACTGACGACGGACACGTTCGCAGCGACGAATAAATTCATCATCGTGATGGTCACGGTAACGCTGGGCGTAGATATACCAGACCAGCCGCATCTGTTTGCTGGGCTGCCCATGCGAGGTAAAAAAGCCGCCGCCATCAACATACTGATAGAGCAAGGGATCGCAACCACGTAGCACCACCAATAATGCACGCAACGATGAGAAGTAGCGTGCCATATTCACCACACAAACGACACACAGGGCCCAAAACAGCGCAATAGTGCTGATCATACCTCCTCCCCGGCGACCCGCCCACGGAGAAATCCTCCGCGGCTACCGCTCCCCAAATAACCCACGACGATACCGTAAAGAGTGCGATTCCGATCACATTTATTTTTCCGACCGGCTCATTAAATAGTGTAGGAGATCCATTAATTTTTTTACCACAAGGTTATTCGTTATCAATACGTAAGACGGATAAATTTGTTTAACTTTTAGGTGAACCCAGTGCATTGACGGAGTGCGGGGGGCGCTATAAGGTAGGAAATATCTTCTACAATGAAGTCCTTAAAGGCTACCCTCCCGCGAATGTAGCACGCAGGACGCGGGCGAAACGGCAGCGCCAGCTGTCAGGTCCAATGGTCATCGACAAACTTATGGAAGGAGTAACACTATGGCTTACAAACATATTCTTATTGCAGTAGACCTGTCCCCGGAGAGTAAAGTACTGGTTGAAAAAGCCGTTTCTATGGCCCGCCCGTATAACGCAAAAGTGTCCCTGATCCACGTGGATGTGAATTACTCCGACCTCTACACCGGGCTGATTGACGTTAACCTCGGCGACATGCAAAAACGCATCTCCGAAGAGACCCATCACGCGCTGACCGAGCTCTCCACCAACGCGGGCTACCCGATCACCGAGACCCTGAGCGGCAGCGGCGACCTCGGCCAGGTGCTGGTCGATGCGATTAAAAAATATGATATGGATCTGGTGGTCTGCGGCCACCATCAGGACTTCTGGAGCAAGCTGATGTCTTCTGCCCGCCAGCTGATCAACACCGTCCATGTCGACATGCTGATCGTCCCGCTGCGCGACGAAGAAGACGAATAACCGTCCCGTTTTATCCGCGTAAGACGCCCGCCGATGCGGGCGTCTTTATTTTCGCTTTCCCCTCACCGCATGGCAGAGATTAAAGCCATAAAATCGCCATTCAATTAGTGTGATCAACCAGTTATTCGCCAAAACATCTATATAATAATCTATTCATTAAGCCAATAACCGCAGCATGGCGAGTTATCAGACATTTTCGGCGCGTTCTGGCATACGCGTTCATACTTTTTGGGAAAGTAAAACAAGGCGAAGGAATATGAATACAACTGCACCTACGGGCTTGCTGCAGCAACCTCGTCCGTTCTTCATGATCTTCTTTGTGGAGCTCTGGGAACGTTTTGGCTATTACGGCGTTCAGGGGATCCTGGCGGTCTTCTTTGTCAAACAGCTGGGCTTCTCTCAGGAACAGGCCTTTATCACCTTCGGCGCCTTCGCGGCGCTGGTTTACGGGCTGATCTCTATCGGCGGCTACGTGGGCGACCATCTGCTGGGGACCAAACGCACGCTGGTGCTCGGCGCCATTGTGCTGGCTATCGGCTACTTTATGACCGGGATGTCGCTGCTGAAACCGCAGCTGATCTTTATCGCTCTCGGCACCATCGCCGTCGGCAACGGTTTGTTTAAAGCCAACCCGGCGAGCCTGTTGTCAAAATGCTATCCGCCTAAAGACGCCCGTCTCGACGGGGCGTTTACCCTGTTTTATATGTCGATAAACATCGGTTCACTGCTGTCGCTCTCGCTGGCGCCGGTGATCGCCGAAAAGTTTGGCTATGCCGTGACCTATAACCTGTGCGGCGCCGGGCTGATTATCGCGCTGCTGGTCTACTTCGCCTGCCGTGGGATGGTGAAAGATATTGGCTCCGAGCCGGATCATCGCCCCCTCAGCCTGCGCAATCTGGCGCTGGTGCTGGCCGGGACGGTGGTAATGATTTTTCTCTGCGCCTGGCTGATGCATAACGTGATGGTCGCCAACCTGATGCTGATTGTCCTGTCGATCGTGGTCATTGCGTTCTTTTTCCGCGAAGCGTTTCGCCTCGATAAAACCGGACGCAACAAAATGTTCGTCGCCTTTATCCTGATGATCGAGGCGGTGTTGTTCTACATTCTGTATGCCCAGATGCCGACCTCGCTAAACTTCTTCGCCATCAACAACGTCCATCATGAGATCCTGGGCTTTACCATCAATCCGGTCAGCTTCCAGGCGCTCAATCCCTTCTGGGTGGTGGTTGCCAGTCCGGTGCTGGCGGCGATCTACACCCATCTCGGTCACAAAGGGAAAGACCTGACCATGCCGGTGAAGTTTACCCTCGGGATGTTGCTCTGCGCGCTGGGCTTCCTGACCGCCGCAGCCGCCGGGATGTGGTTTGCCGACGCCCAGGGATTAACCTCGCCGTGGTTTATTGTGCTGGTCTATCTGTTCCAGAGCCTGGGCGAACTGCTGATCAGCGCCCTGGGGCTGGCGATGGTTGCCGCGCTGGTGCCGCAGCATCTGATGGGCTTTATTCTGGGGATGTGGTTTCTGACCCAGGCCGCCGCGTTCCTGCTGGGCGGCTATGTGGCGACCTTCACCGCAGTGCCGGAAAACATTACCGATCCGCTGCAGACCTTGCCGGTCTATACCAATGTGTTCAGTAAAATTGGCCTGGTGACGCTGGGCGTCACGGTGGTGATGGCGCTAATGGTGCCGTGGCTGAACCGGATGATTAATACCCCGGCCAGCGCCGAGTAACCGTTTAAGACGGCCGATCCGCGCTGGCGCCGTTTGTTCAGATATTGCGGTTCCCGGCTTACGCTACACTGAGCCGGGCGACAATTCGGTAGCCCGGATAAGGCGCGTTGCGCCGCTATCCGGGAGATACCACCACGGCGTAATATTACTCCGGCGTACCGGCGTAAATATCAAACCGATGCCCTTTGGTCACCACCGCGTTCGGCGTGGCGACCTCCGCCAGCGGCGGCGCGTAATCCGGGCGCTTCACCACCACCCGTTTGGTCGCCAGCTGGCGCGCCGGGGCCAGCAGGCCATCGGCGTCTAAATCGGGCCCCACCAGCGACTGAAAGACGCGCATCTCTTTCTTCACCAGCGCGCTTTTCTGCTTATGCGGGAACATCGGATCGAGGTACACCACCTGCGGACGCGGGGTGATATCGGTCAGCGCCGTCAGGCTGGAGGCGTGGATCAGCTGCAGCCGCTCCTCCAGCCAGCCGCCAATTTCCGCATCGGCATAGCCGCGCGCCAGGCCATCGTCGAGCAGCGCGGCGACCACCGGATTACGCTCCAGCATTCGCACGCGGCAACCGACCGACGCCAGCACGAAGGCATCGCGTCCCAGCCCGGCGGTGGCGTCGACGACATCCGGCAGGTAATCACCTTTAATACCCACCGCTTTGGCGACCGCTTCACCGCGGCCGCCGCCAAACTTGCGCCGGTGGGCCATCGCCCCGCCGACAAAGTCGACGAAGATGCCGCCAAGTTTGGGCTCATCGCGCTTACGCAGCTCCAGATGCTCCGTCGTCAGCACCAGCGCCATCAGGTTATCTTCATCCTGCTCCAGCCCCCAGCGGGCGGCTAAAACAGATAAGGCGCCGTCTCCGGCGCCTGTTTCATCAATTAAGCAGATCTTCACCGCAGACTTAACCCTTGATCCCGTAGTGCTCCAGCATCGCGTCCAGCTGCGGCTCACGGCCGCGGAAGCGTTTGAACAGCACCATCGGCTCTTCGGAACCGCCGCGGCTCAGGATATTGTCGAGGAACGACTGACCGGTTTCGCGGTTGAAAATCCCCTCTTCTTCGAAGCGTGAGAAGGCGTCCGCCGCCAGCACGTCGGCCCACAGGTAGCTGTAGTAGCCCGCCGCGTAGCCGCCGGCGAAGATGTGGCTGAACGCATGCGGGAAACGGCCCCAGGTCGGGCCCGGCACCACAGCGACCTGCTTTTTAATCTCGGCCAGGGTCTCAAGAATTTTCGCCCCCTGCTCCGGCTTGTATTCCGCATGCAGGCGGAAATCGAACAGGCCGAACTCCAGCTGGCGCAGAATAAACATCGCCGCCTGGTAGTTTTTCGCCGCCAGCATTTTCTCCAGCAGCTCCTGCGGCAGCGGTTCACCGGTTTCATAATGACCGGAGATAAACGCCAGCGCTTCCGGCTCCCAGCACCAGTTTTCCATAAACTGGCTCGGCAGTTCGACTGCATCCCACGGCACCCCGCTGATGCCGGAAACGCCGGCGGTATCAATGCGGGTCAGCATGTGGTGCAGACCGTGGCCGAACTCGTGGAACAAGGTAATCACTTCGTCGTGGGTGAACAGCGCCGGTTTGCCGTTGACCGGGCGGTTGAAGTTACAGGTCAGGTAGGCGACCGGCTTCTGCAGGGAACCATCCAGTTTACGCATCTGACCGACGCAATCGTCCATCCACGCCCCGCCGCGTTTATGTTCACGGGCATACAGGTCAAGATAGAAGCTGCCGCGCAGCTCGTTGTGTTCGTCATACAGCTCGAAGAAGCGCACTTCCGGATGCCACACATCGACATCGGTACGCTCTTTGGCGGTAATGCCGTAAATGCGCTTAACCACTTCGAACAGGCCGTTAACGGCTTTGTTTTCCGGGAAATAGGGGCGGAGCTGCTCATCGCTGATGCTGTAGAGGTGCTGCTTCTGTTTTTCGCTGTAGTAGGCGATGTCCCACGGCTGCAGTTCATCAACGCCAAACTCGGCTTTGGCGAAGGCGCGCAGCTGGGCCAGCTCTTTCTCGCCCTGCGGACGGGCACGTTTGGCCAGGTCGGTGAGGAAGTCGAGCACCTGCTGCGGATCCTCCGCCATTTTGGTGGCGAGGGATTTAAAGGCATAGCTGTCAAAGCCCAGCAGCTGCGCCAGCTCATGGCGCAGAGCGAGGATCTCCGCCATCACCGGGCTGTTATCCCA
The DNA here is from genome assembly GCF_001807705.1 of Klebsiella sp. HMSC25G12. NCBI lineage: Bacteria > Pseudomonadati > Pseudomonadota > Gammaproteobacteria > Enterobacterales > Enterobacteriaceae > Klebsiella > Klebsiella sp. HMSC25G12. Next base: position 35,255 of record NZ_KV789841.1, read on the forward strand.
TTTACCGGCATTCGGGCCCTGGTCGGAGGCACGCGTGGAGTAGGCGCGGTACATCTCTTCGCGCAGCGCCTGGTTGTCGCAGTAGGTCATCACCGGCAGGTAGCTCGGGATATCCAGGGTCAGCAGATACCCTTCCTGCTCTTTCGCCTGGGCCTGAGCCTGAGCGGCGGCCAGCGCGCTTTCCGGCATACCGGCCAGATCGGCGACGTCGGTCACCAGCTTGTTCCAGCCCATGGTGGCGTCGAGGACGTTGTTGCTGTACTGGTTACCCAGCTCAGAGAGGCGCGAGGCGATTTCACCGTAGCGTTTCTGCGCCTCCGGCGGCAGGCCAATACCGGATAGTTCAAAATCGCGCAGCGCGTTGTCGACCGCTTTTTTCTGCGCGGTATTCAGCGTGGCGTAGTTATCGCCATCGCGCAGGTCACGGTAGGCTTTATACAGGCCTTCATGCTGGCCGACCCAGGTGCTGTACTCGGAGAGCAGCGGCAGGGTCTGTTCGTAAGCTTCGCGCAGTTCCGGGCTGTTTTTTACCGAATTCAGATGGCTGACTGGCGAGAAGATGCGTCCCAGCACATCGTCCACTTCCGCCAGCGGCTGGCAAAGATTTTCCCAGCTATACGGCGCGCCGTGCGCCACCGCGCTTTCCACCGCGGCCCGGCAATCATCCAGCGCTTTGGTGACCGCAGGGACCACGTGTTCCGGTTTGATCGCAGAAAAAGGCGGCAGGGAAAAAGGCGTCAGTAATGGATTGGTCATATGCGCTGTCCTGTTGAAAAGGGTGAATGAAGCGCGCGTCCGGCGCTTATGCATGAGATCTAGAATGGGGGATAGTTGGGGGAATTTCAATGACGGGCGGTGCGTCATCCTGGGTATTACTGCGATAAGTCCGCCCGTTGCGGGAAAAGGCCGACACGCGGTGCAGCGTGCCGGAAACCGCATTAATGCCTTTTTTGCGCCATCTCCCAGGCCGCCGACAGATTCAACCGCTGCCAGAACTGCTGTTCGGGGGTGGCGCCGGAAAGGGGGTAGCCCGCCGGCAGCGCGGTGTTGACCATCAACGCCCGACGCTGGGCCGCTGACAGCTGCGGCAGGGCAGCCTCCAGTAACACTTCCGCCCCCTCAGGCACCTGCAGACGTGGCTGCGGCCCCTTCTGCTGCGGCAGATCGTAGGTCATGGTGAAACGAGAGAAATCACGCATCGCCGGATCGCGCCAGGGATCGTCTTTCACGCTGCTCTTCGCGCACTCAGCAAGCGATGTGCCGCAGGCTTTCGCCAGCGCGGCGCGCAGCTGATCGCGAGCTTCGTTAAATAATACCCGGTAGTGCGGATCGTTAAGATAATGGGCCACGTTGCGCTCAGCCACCATCCGCGAGCCGATCACGTCCAGCGGATAGTGGACGCCCAGCACGATGCGCGAGTAGCCATAGCGGGCGCCGCGCGCCACCAGCGCGTCGTAGCGCTCCGGGATCATCGCCGCCAGCAGCAGCGCATCGGTATAGCCGGTGTTGGTGTGGCCGCTGGGGAACGAGCCGCCGTCGGCGGTATAGGGCTGGTTATCCTTCACCACCACGTCGTCAGGCACCAGGTGAATGGTGTTGCCCTGAACCAGAAACGGCCGCGGATTGTTGAAGTGCTTTTTCGCCTCGCCGGTGCTGACTTCCGAGGCTTTGATCAATGCTGCCGCTTTCCCCAGCGCGCCCTGGTCATAGGCGGTCAGAAACGCTTTGCCCAGCCGCGGCCCCAGCGCATCGCTGAGGAAGTAGAGGTAGCTAATCCCTTCCGCATCGGCCAGCGCCTGACGGCGTGTCGTCTGCACGGCATCGCGATTGATGCTAGTCACCGTCGCCAGATTCTGCTTCACGACGGTCTCCGGCAGGGTGCTGAACGCCGACAACAGCGCAATACCCGCCTGCTGGTTGGCCCGGGTCTGGAAGTCATAGCCGCTGGCCTTCAGCCAGGCGGTATCGGCCTGAGTTTTGTTTTGTTTCGTGTGCGCCAGCCGATCGCGGGTCAGCGTGGCGGCATCCCCCTGCAGAGCGTGACGTAGCTGCGTCAGCGCCTGTTGCTCAAGATCGTCATACGCCTGGCTGGAGGCAGCCGGCGTCACGCTATTAGCGAGGGCCGCCGCCCTGTCCAGCGGGATGTCTTTGGCCAGAACCGGTTGCGCCAGCAGCAGCGCGACGGCCAGCAGTGAGAGTTGCCTTTTCATTATTTTTCCTTTTATTCAGATAATTACCTTGCCTGCACCCGACGCTAGCGCGGCCGTTTGACGTTTTTATGACAGCGTTATGTTTTGCAACGCTTTTGGCAGAAATGAAACAGCGCGGCGGCGCAGCGGTAATCTCGGCCGATCTGCGGTAAACTATCGGTTAACTTGTTTACTTCCCGGAATCTCTGTATCCATGCTCAGTTATCGCCACAGCTTTCACGCAGGCAACCACGCCGACGTCCTCAAACACACCGTTCAGAGCCTGATCATCGAAGCGCTGAAAGAGAAAGAAAAACCGTTTCTCTACCTGGACACCCACGCTGGCGCGGGCCGCTATCAGCTGAGCGGCGAGCACGCCGAGCGTACGGGCGAGTATCTCGAAGGCATCGCCCGCATCTGGCAGCAGGACGACCTGCCGGCAGAGCTGGAGCCGTATATTTCCGTGGTCGAACACTTCAACCGTAATGGCCAGCTGCGCTACTATCCGGGCTCTCCGCTGATCGCCCGCCAGCTGCTGCGCGAGCAGGACAGCCTGCAGATGACCGAGCTGCACCCGAGCGACTTCCCGCTGCTGCGCGCCGAGTTCCAGAAAGACAGCCGCGCGCGCGTCGATAAAGCCGATGGCTACCAGCAGCTGAAAGCCAAACTGCCGCCGGTATCACGCCGTGGTCTGATTCTGATCGACCCGCCGTATGAAATCAAAACCGACTATCAGGCGGTGGTAACCGGGATCCACGAAGGCTACAAACGCTTCGCCACCGGCACCTACGCCCTGTGGTATCCGGTCGTGCTGCGCGCACAGATCAAACGCATGATCAAAGAGTTAGAAGCCACAGGCATTCGCAAAATTCTGCAAATCGAGCTGGCGGTGCGTCCGGACAGCGACCAGCGCGGCATGACCGCCTCCGGGATGATCGTCATCAACCCGCCGTGGAAGCTGGAGCAGCAGATGAACAATGTGCTGCCGTGGCTGCACAGCAAGCTGGTTCCGGCCGGCACCGGCCACGCCACCGTCAGTTGGATCGTACCGGAGTAATCGCAACCATCGGTGGAACCTTTTAAGCCTCGCGCTACAATCGCGGCAATCAACGATTAAGGACATATGGGCATGAGCAAACATTATGATTACCTCGCCATCGGCGGCGGTAGCGGCGGTATCGCCTCGATTAACCGCGCGGCCATGTACGGCCAGAAGTGCGCGCTGATTGAAGCCAAAGAACTGGGCGGCACCTGCGTCAACGTCGGCTGCGTGCCGAAAAAAGTAATGTGGCATGCGGCGCAGATCCGCGAAGCGATTCATCTTTACGGCCCGGACTACGGTTTCGATACCACCATCAACCATTTCGACTGGGAGAAGCTGGTCGCCAGCCGTAGCGCCTACATCGACCGCATCCATACCTCCTACGACAACGTACTGGGTAAGAACAACGTCGACGTGATCAAAGGCTTCGCGCGCTTTGTCGATGCCCATACCGTGGAAGTGAACGGCGAGACGATCACCGCTGACCATATCCTGATCGCCACCGGCGGCCGGCCGAGCCACCCGAATATTCCGGGTGTGGAATACGGTATTGATTCCGACGGTTTCTTTGAACTGCCGGCGCTGCCGAAGCGCGTGGCGGTGGTCGGCGCGGGCTATATCGCCGTTGAGCTGGCGGGGGTGATTAACGGCCTCGGCGCCGAAACCCACCTGTTCGTGCGTAAACACGCGCCGCTGCGCAGCTTCGATCCGCTGATCGTGGAGACCCTGGTGGAAGTGATGAACGCCGAAGGCCCGCAGCTCCACACCAACGCGATCCCGAAAGCGGTAGTCAAGAATGCCGACGGCAGCCTGACGCTGGAGCTGGAAGATGGCCGCAGCCAGACCGTAGATTGCCTGATTTGGGCGATTGGCCGCGAACCGGCGACCGATAACTTCAACCTGGCGGCTACTGGCGTCAAAACCAACGAAAAAGGCTACATCGTCGTTGATAAGTTCCAGAACACCAACGTGCCGGGCATCTACGCGGTGGGCGATAACACCGGCGCGGTCGAGCTGACCCCGGTGGCCGTGGCCGCAGGCCGTCGCCTCTCCGAACGCCTGTTTAACAACAAGCCGGAAGAGCACCTGGACTACAGCAACATCCCGACCGTGGTCTTCAGCCACCCGCCTATCGGCACCGTCGGCTTAACCGAGCCGCAGGCGCGCGAGCAGTACGGCGACGACGCCGTGAAGGTCTACAAATCCTCCTTCACCGCGATGTACACCGCCGTCACCTCGCACCGCCAGCCGTGCCGCATGAAGCTGGTGTGCGTCGGCCCGGAAGAGAAGATTGTCGGGATCCACGGCATTGGCTTCGGGATGGATGAGATGCTGCAAGGCTTTGCGGTGGCCCTGAAGATGGGCGCCACCAAAAAAGACTTCGACAACACGGTTGCCATTCACCCGACGGCGGCAGAAGAGTTCGTCACCATGCGCTAAGACGCGATCGCCGGATGATAAAAAGAAGCCCCAGGGGCTTCTTTTTTTATGTTCAGGCCACGCCGTTATTGCCGTGGCGCATAAACGCCGGGCGCTGGTTGAGCGCCATATACCAGCGTTCCACGGCCGGCATCTCCGGATGGGCAAAAGGGGTCATCTTCCAGCGATGCACCGACAGCCCCAGCACGATATCGGCGAGGGTGAAGCGCTCGCCGGCTATCCACGCCCCGGTTCGCTGCAGTTGCGCTTCGACAATGCGCACGCAGTGGGTCCAGGTGGCAATACTCTCTTTAATCGCCGCCGGATCCTGAAAGCGCGGATCTTTACGCACCAGCCCCATAAAGGCATGGCGCCAGGCAGTGTTAAACTCGGTCGCCTGCCAGTCCATCCAGTGCTCCACCTCGGCGGCGGGCTGTGGCTCGGCGGGCAGCAGATCCCAGCGCTCCGCTTTCCGCGCCAGATAGCGGCAGATACTGTTCGACTCCCAGAGCACGAAGTCACCGTCCAGCAGCACCGGCACCAGGCCGTTAGGATTCAGGCGCTGAAACTCAGGCGTATCCAGAGGCTTAAATCCGCTACCGTAATCCTCCTGCTGGTACGCCAGCCCGGCTTCCTCGCAGGTCCACAACACTTTCCGTACATTGATTGAAGAGCGTTTGCCCAGAATTGTTAGCATTGTCAGCGATTCCTCAGCCATAAAAGAGAGATCTTTCACTCTACTCTATTGTCAGCCTTGCCAGCCAGCAACAAGGCAGAGTAGTGGATAATGTGTATAGTTGATTCCAGCCTGTTTGCCGAAAAGGAACCCGACATGTTGACCCCTTTTACCGTTTTGATGCCCGCAAATATTCGTTTTGGCCGTGGTCAGGCCCTGAGCGCTGCCCCCTGGCTGGCGCAGCAGGGCGGCCCCATTCTGCTGGTGCATGGCGCCAGCCCGCAGCGGGCGGCGTTTCTGCGCCATCAGCTGGAGGCGCTGCAGCTGGAGGTCACGATGCTGGCGATAAGCCGCGAACCCTGGCTTATCGATATCGAGCAGGGCGTCCAGCTGGCGCGCGAGAAAGGCGTCCGGGCAGTGGTCAGCCTCGGCGGCGGCGCGGTGATTGACGCCGGTAAGGCGATTGCGGCGCTGGTCCCCGCCGCCGGCCCGCTGGTCGACTATCTGGAGGTGGTGGGAACGGGTCGTCAGCTGGAAGCCAGTCCGCTGCCGTTCGTGGCGATCCCGACCACCGCCGGGACGGGCGCGGAGGTCACCAAAAATGCGGTGATCAACGTCCCGGAACGACAGCGGAAAGTGAGCCTGCGCGACGACCGAATGCTACCTGACCTGGCGATTGTCGACCCGGCGCTGACCGACAACGCGCCGCGGAGCATCACCCTGAGCTCCGGCCTCGATGCCCTGACCCAGGTGATCGAACCCTGGCTCTGCAGCCGGGCCACTCCCTTCACCGATGCCCTCTGCCAGCAGGCGATCCCGCGGGGCATCCGCGCGCTGAAAATTCTGATGGAACAAGAGTGTCCGACCAGCCGCGACGAGATGGCCTGGGTCAGCCTGTGCGGTGGACTGGCGCTGGCGAACGCCGGGCTGGGGGTGATCCACGGCCTCGCCGGCCCGCTGGGCGGCCTGAGCTGCGCCTCGCACGGTGCTTTATGCGGCAGCCTGCTGCCGTTTGGCCTGGCGCTCAATGAGTCGCAGATAAGCGACCCTGCCCTGCGCCAGCGCTTCAACGACGTTCGCCGCTGGCTGGCCGACGGGCTGGACGTCCCTGTGGATCGGGTCTGGGACAGTCTGCGGGAATGGAGCCATCGCGCCGGCCTTGGCACCCTGCGCGACCTCGGCGTAGCGCGCGATGCCCTGGAACCGGCGGCGCTGGCCGCCAGCACCTCCTCATCAATGAAGGCCAATCCGGTCAGCCTGAGCGGCGAACAGCTGCTGGAGATGCTGGAGGCGGCGTGGGAGTGAGCGCGCCGGGATAAAATTTTGTTGCATAATGAATGCTCCGAATTTCATCTGTGCCAGGATGTACAATTTTTAATTACTTATCAATAGCATACTTTAAAATGACAGCTTTTCTTCTCGGCGGAAAAGCGTGATCTCACGCACAGTTTGCTTCACACTCACCGAAGCGACTGTCTACGCTTAATAGACAAGGCCGGGTATGCCCGGCCCCGAACTCACGCTATCCGGAGGTCCGTATCGCTATGTTCAGCCAGAAATTACGCCACGTTGAAGACGACGAGTTAAGGATCGACATCGATCCCTGCTACGAAGCCGATCCGTACGAATTAAAGCTGGATGAGATGATAGACGCTGAACCGGAGCCTGAGGTGATCGAGGGGCTTCCGGCGTCCGATGCCCTTACCCCGGCGGATCGCTATCTTGAGCTGTTTACCAACGTGCAGAAATCACGCATCTTTGCCGACAGCAAAACTTTCCCCGACTGCGCGCCGAAACACGATCCGCTGGACATCCTGCGCAACTACCGCAAGGTCAAACGTCAGCCCGACTTCGACCTGCGACAGTTCGTGGAAGACAACTTCTGGCTGCCGGAGAACCAGACCGACGTCTACACCTCGGACCCCAGCCTGACGCTGAAAGAGCACATCGATAAGCTGTGGCCGGTGCTGACCCGCGAGCCTCAGGATCATATCCCCTGGTCGTCGCTACTGGCGCTGCCGCAGGCCTATATTGTGCCTGGCGGTCGCTTTAGCGAAACCTATTACTGGGACTCTTATTTCACCATGCTGGGGCTGGCGGAGAGCGGCCGGGAAGATCTGCTGAAATGCATGGCCGATAACTTTGCCTGGCTGATTGAAACCTACGGTCACATTCCGAACGGCAACCGCACCTACTACCTCAGCCGATCGCAGCCGCCGGTGTTTGCCCTGATGGTCGAACTCTTTGAAGAGGATGGCGTGCGCGGCGCGAAGCGCTATCTGGACCATCTGAAGATGGAGCACGCCTTCTGGATGGACGGCGCCGAGTCGTTGATCCCGCACCAGGCGTATCGCCACGTGGTGCGTATGCCGGATGGCTCCCTGCTCAATCGCTACTGGGACGACCGGGACACGCCGCGGGATGAGTCCTGGCGCGAGGACGTGGAGACCGCCCGACACTCCGGGCGGCCCGCCAATGAAGTGTACCGCGACCTGCGGGCGGGCGCCGCGTCCGGCTGGGACTACTCCAGCCGCTGGCTGCGGGATATCACGCGGCTGGCCAGCATCCGCACGACGCAGTTTATCCCCATCGACCTGAACGCCTTCCTGTTCAAGCTGGAGACGACCATCGCCAATCTCTCCGGCCTGAAGGGCGATCGCGAGACAGAGGCGGCCTTCCGCCAGAAGGCTCAGGATCGGCGGGCGGCGGTCAACCGCTATCTGTGGGATGATGAGAACGGCTGTTTCCGCGATTATGACTGGCGCCGTGAACAGCTGGCGCTGTTTTCCGCGGCCAGCATTGTCACCCTTTACGTCGGCCTGGCGACTCACGAGCAGGCAGAACGCCTTGCCGATGCGGTGCGGGCCCGCCTGCTCACCCCCGGGGGGATCATGGCCACCGAATATGAAAGCGGTGAGCAGTGGGATAAACCTAACGGCTGGGCGCCGCTGCAGTGGATGGCGATCCAGGGATTTAAACGTTACGGCCAGGATCCGCTGGGGGATGAGATTGCCTGGAGCTGGCTGCAGACGGTCAATCACTTTTACAAGCAGCATCACAAGCTGATTGAGAAATACCATATTGCCACCGGCGTCCCGCATGAGGGTGGCGGCGGGGAGTATCCCCTGCAGGATGGCTTTGGCTGGACCAACGGCGTGGTGCGCCGACTGATTGGCCTGTACGGTGAGCCAACCTAGTCGGGCTGTTCCCGGCGGCTTTCTCCTGCTATGTTCAGAGGATTCGCCCTGCCTGGAATGACGCTTATGCCTGAACTCCTGACGCCGCGCCTGCGCTGCTCACCGCTGCAGCTGGACGACTGGTCGTTTTTTCTTTCCCTGCAGCAGGATCCGCAGGTCATGCTCTACGTCGCCGACCCCCGGCCGCAGGCGGCCATCCGCGAGGCGTTCGATTCGCGGCTGCCGCCGTGGGCGCCGGGGGATGAACACTGGCTGTGCCTGGTGGTGCGCGACAGGCTCACCCATACCCCGCTGGGCCTGACCGGTTACCAGCATCATCGGCGCGAGATTGCCGAGGTCGGCTTTCTCTTCGCTCCGGCGGCGCAGGGCCGGGGCTACGGCTACGAATCGCTGCGCGCGCTGTGCGACTACGCCTTTACCACCGGCGGCGTCCGCCGCCTGACCGCCAGCGTCACCGCCGGCAACGAGGCGTCTAAGCAGTTGTTGCTCAAAGCCGGCTTCCGGCTGGAGGGGGAGCTGCGGGAGAACTACTGGCTGAACGGCCGCTGGCACAATGACTGGCTGTTCGGTCGGCTGCGTGGGGAGGGCGATGCGCCGTAGCGCACCGCCCGGCGTCAGTCTGGCTCAGAGGAACATCCCGCCCGAGACTTCCACGCGCTGCGCGTTCATCCACGCCAGCTCATCGCTGAGCAGGGCGGCGATGGCGTCGCCGATATCATCCGGCAGCCCGACGCGCCCCAGCGCGGTCTGGGCGGCGATATGCCGATTCACCTCGGCGTTATCGCGCACCACGCCGCCGCCAAAGTCGGTCTCGATGGCTCCCGGCGCAATGATATTCACCGAAATACCGCGCCCGCCCAGCTCTTTCGCCTGATAGCGGGTCAGGACCTCCATCGCCCCCTTCATCGCGGCGTAGGCCGCATAGCCCGGCAGGGCAAAGCGCGCCAGGCCGCTGGAAACGTTGAGGATCCGTCCCCCGTCCTGCAGGAGGGGCAGCAGCCGCTGGGTCAGGAAAAATGGCCCTTTGAACTGGATGTTCATCAGCTCGTCAAACTGCGCTTCGCTGGTCTCGGCGAAGGGGACGTTAAGGCCGATCCCGGCGTTGTTCAGTAAATAATCAAAGGTGGTTCGCCCCCACTTCTGCGCCAGCACCTGTGCCACCTCGCTGGCGAAAGCGTCAAAACTTGAGATATCCCCGACGTTCAGCGCTAATGCTGCCGCTTTGACCCCTTTTTGCTCGATTTCTGCTACCACGTCGAGGGCCGCCTGGCGGTTGCTGTGGTAAGTCAGAAGAATATCGGTTCCCTTCGCCGCCAGCTTCAACACGGCGTTTTTACCCAGACCGCGGCTGCCGCCGGTCACTAAAGCGATACGTTGTGTCATCAGAAAACCCCTTTCAGGTTGCGTTGTGATTGTGTTCTAGCTTATTAACTGCCAGTGAAACAATAAATACGCTACATTACGTTTTACTGTTTCATTCATAACAACAATAGGCGATCGGCATGGATAAAATTCATGCAATGCAGTTATTCATTCGCGTAGCGGATCTGGAGAGTTTTTCCCGCGCCGCCGAGACCCTGGCGCTGCCGAAAGGCAGCGTCTCGCGGCAGATTCAGGCCCTGGAAAGCCATCTTGGCGTGCGGCTCCTGCACCGTACCACCCGTCGGGTTCAGCTCACCCAGGATGGGATGGTCTACTACGAGCGGGCGAAGGATCTGCTGAGCAACCTCGACGAACTGGACGGCATGTTCCAGCACGATCCGGCGAGCATCAGCGGCCGGCTGCGGGTGGATATGCCGGTCGGTTTTGCTAAAAAACTGGTGATCCCTCATCTGCCGACTTTTTTACAGCAGTATCCGGGCATCGAACTGGAGCTGAGCAGCAGCGACCGGCTGGTGGACGTGATCCGCGAGGGGTTTGACTGCGTGGTACGCGTCGGCGCGCTCAAAGACTCAGGGCTTATCGCCCGCCCACTGGGCAAGCTGACGCAAATTAACTGCGCCAGCCCGGACTACCTTGCGCGATTTGGCTATCCGCAATCCCTTGAGGATCTGGCGGATCATGCCCTGATCCACTACGCCAGCACCCTCGGGGTCCGTCCCCCCGGCTTTGAGGTGGTGATCGATGGCGCGGTGCGCTGGGTAAAAACCGGCGGCATATTGACAGTCAACAGTACGGAAACCTATCAGGCAGCCTGTATCGCCGGGCTGGGGATCATTCAGGTGCCGCGTACCGGCGTGCGCGAGGCGTTACGCGCCGGCGACCTGACGGAGATCCTGCCCCAGTACCGCGCCGAGCCGCTGCCGGTCTCGCTTATCTACCCCCATCGGCGCAATCTCTCCCGTCGCGTACATCTGTTTATGGAGTGGCTGGGCGGGCTGATGAAAGCGTATGTCGATTGATCCCCGCGGATGGTGAACGGGTGGCGGGTAGGTGCGTTCCTGCAGGATACGCCATTTAAGGTATACTTTTTGCTGAATCTCGCGGTAAAAAAGGAAGAAATCACGTATGACGCCGGAAAACGACGATCGACGCCCACCACAGGAACCGGACACTCAGCCGGAGAAAAACAAAAGCCCCCTCGACGCTCTCAATGACACGGCCGTCGGGCAAAAAGCCAGCCAGGCGCTGAAGACCGTCACCGGAACGGCGGCCAAAGTGCAGCGCAACCCGGTGATCGCCCACTTACTGCGCGCCGCAGAACGTTTCAATGACCGGCTGGGCAATCAGTTCGGCGCGGCCATCACCTACTTCTCGTTCCTGTCGATGATCCCAATCCTGATGGTCTCCTTTGCCGCCGCCGGTTTCGTGCTGGCCTGGCACCCGACCCTGCTGCAGGACATTTTCGACAAGATTCTGCAAAACGTCAGCGACCCGACGCTGGCGGCGACGTTGAAAAACACCATCAACACCGCGGTGCAGCAGCGCACCGCCGTCGGTCTGGTCGGCCTGCTGGTCGCCCTCTATTCCGGTATTAACTGGATGGGCAATTTGCGCGAAGCGATCCGCGCCCAGTCGCGCGACGTCTGGGAGCGCCGGCCGCAGGACGAAGAGAAAATCTGGATAAAATACTTCCGCGATCTTATCTCGCTGATCGGTCTGCTGGTGGCGCTGATTATTACGCTGTCCATCACTTCTGTCGCGGGTTCCGCCCAGCAGTTGATTATCTCCGCGCTGTATCTCGACAACATTGAATGGCTGAAGCCCGCCTGGCGGCTGATCGGCCTCGCCATCTCGATTTTTGCCAACTATCTGCTCTTTTTCTGGATCTTCTGGCGGCTGCCGCGCCATCGTCCGCGGCGCAAAGCCCTGTTTCGCGGCACGCTTATCGCGGCGATTGGCTTTGAAATCATCAAAATCGTCATGACCTGGACGCTGCCGGCGCTGGTGAAATCCCCCTCCGGGGCGGCGTTCGGTTCGGTGCTGGGGCTGATGGCTTTTTTCTATTTCTTTGCCCGCCTGACGCTATTCTGCGCCGCATGGATCGCCACCGCGGAGTATAAAGACGACCGGCGGATGCCTGGCAAAACCCACCGTTAACGCATTGCGAGGATGAATTGAAGAGGCAAAATTCATCCTCGCGCTTTATTTCAGTAGATAAATCCACCCATTAACTTTTATTTAACCAAAAACTGGTTTTATCCTCTATCTTTTTAATTGTGTGAAGCATTTCATAGAACCATTTTTACTGGTGTAAAAATTATCCGCTTTTTGCCTGTTTTTTACCCACTTTCCACGTTTGTTACAGATTGAAATGTCCCTGTGGCTGTGGCTATATGGCTTTTCGTTCGCGCAAAAATAAGAAAGATCTATGCAAGCCACAGCCACCACACTCGAAAACTCGCAGGAAACCGCCCCGGTCAATTCACGCAACAAAGTCGTTGTCGCCTCGCTCATTGGCACCGCCATTGAGTTTTTCGACTTCTACATCTATGCCACTGCCGCGGTCATCGTCTTCCCGCATATCTTTTTCCCGCAGGGCGATGCCGCCGCGGCCACCCTGCAGTCGCTGGCCACCTTCGCCATCGCCTTCGTCGCCCGGCCGATCGGCTCCGCGCTGTTTGGTCACTTTGGCGATCGCGTCGGCCGCAAGGTCACTCTCGTGGCCTCGCTGTTAACCATGGGGATCTCCACCGTGGTGATCGGCCTGCTGCCCGGCTATGAAAGCATTGGCATTGTCGCGCCGATGCTGCTGGCGCTGGCGCGCTTCGGTCAGGGGCTTGGCCTCGGAGGGGAATGGGGCGGCGCAGCGCTGCTGGCAACGGAAAACGCCCCGGCGCGCAAGCGCGCCCTGTACGGCTCCTTCCCGCAGCTGGGCGCGCCGATCGGCTTCTTCTTCGCCAACGGCACCTTCCTGCTGCTCTCCTGGCTGTTAACCGATCAGCAGTTTATGGAGTGGGGCTGGCGCGTGCCGTTTATCTTCTCCGCGGTGCTGGTGATCATCGGTCTGTACGTGCGCGTCTCGCTGCACGAAACGCCGGTCTTCGCCAAAGTGGCAGCGGCGAAAAAACAGGTCAAAATCCCGCTGGGTACCCTGTTGACCAAACACGTCCGCGTGACGGTGCTGGGCACCTTCATCATGCTGGCAACCTATACCCTGTTCTACATCATGACCGTCTACTCGATGACCTTCAGCACCGGCGCCGCGCCGAATGGCCTGGGCCTGCCGCGTAACGAAGTGCTGTGGATGCTGATGATGGCAGTGATTGGCTTCGGCGTGATGGTGCCTGTCGCCGGCCTGCTGGCGGACGCCTTTGGCCGTCGCAAGAGCATGATTGTCATCACCACGATGATTATTTTGTTCGCCCTGTTCGCTTTTAAACCGCTGCTGGGTTCCGGTAACCCGCTGCTGGTCTTCGCCTTCCTGCTGCTGGGCTTAAGCCTGATGGGACTGACTTTTGGCCCGATGGGCGCGCTGCTCCCGGAGCTGTTCCCCACGGAAGTGCGCTACACCGGCGCGTCGTTCTCCTATAACGTGTCGTCGATTCTCGGCGCCTCGGTCGCGCCGTACATTGCCGCCTGGCTGCAGGGCAACTACGGCCTGGCGGCGGTCGGCACCTATCTGGCGGCGATGGCGGCGCTGACGCTGATCGCCCTGCTGCTGACCCACGAGACCCGCCACCAGTCGTTGTGATCCTTCGCCCTGACGCCGCTGGCGTCAGGGCTCTCCCCTACTTTTTCATCTGCGACAAAATGGTCCGGCACTGGTTGCTATCGCCCTCCGCCGGGGAGATCAGCGCCAGCAGCGCGGCAGCCGGCGTCACCAGGGTCGCCAGCGCCGCCGCTACCGCACCGCGGACAATCAGCGGCCCGGCCTTCACTCCCGCCTGCGGCGATTTAAAGGTGCCCCGTACATACAGCGGTGAACGCAGGGTGATCACCCGGAAGCCTTTGCTTTCCGGATCGATGGTCAGGTCCAGCTGCTCGGAGGCGAAGCTGGCGGTTCCGGTCACATTGATCAGCGCGTTTTCCGTATCGAAGGCAAAAATCTGCGGCCGGGCGACGCCGTTGGTCACGTCGATATTGGCCGCCGCACAGTTCACCCGAACTTCCTCATCACCAAAAATCTGGCCGATCAGGTAGTTGCCGACGTTAAGACCGAGAATTTCCATCAGGTTACGACTGATCAGGCCGTCGTTCATCAGCAGTTTCAGGTTGCCATTACTGTTGCCGAGCAGGGCCGCCACCGAGTTGCCGCTGCCGCGCAGCTGAACATCGCCATTCATCTCGCCAAGGGTTTTCTGCATCATCTCGACGTTCGGCATCAGCGCCTTCAGCTTCAGGCGTCGCGCCTGCAGATTGGCCTCACCCTGCAGCGGCTTTTTATCGCCCTGCAAGTGTACGCTGCCGGCAATCGACCCGTTGGCCAGGCCAAAGCGCACCGGCTGCAGGCGCAGGTCGCCATCTTCCAGGATCACATGGGTCGACAGATCGCTGATCGGCAGGGTGCCGCCGTGCTCAATTCTCCGGCCCTTAAAGCGTACATCGGCATCCATCACCTGCCATTTATCGGTTTCAAAACGGTCTGCCGGCAGCACTTTACCCGCCGGCTGCGGTCGGTCGCCCGCCTGGCGCGCAGCACCTTTCTTCGTCCCTTTGCCGGAATCGACGCCGATTAACGGCCCGAGATCCGCCAGCCGCAGCTGCTTCGACTCCATATCGCCGCTGAGTTTCGGCCGCGGTTTGCCGGTGGTATAGGTGAGGGAACCATGAATGTCGCTATCGCCGATCCGACCATTAAAATCCTGGTAGTCAAAACGCATGCGGTTTTTCTGCTTAAAGTCGGCGCGCAGGCGGCCATCGGTAGAGAACGATGGCGTCTCCGGCAGCAGCACACCGGTCAGGTCGTAGAGATCGCGCAGCGAGTCGCCGGCGAATTTCAGCCGCAGGTCAATACCGCCGACGTTGAGCGGGTCGCTGACCGTGCCGCTGAATGCCACCCGGGTGTTGCCGGAGTGGAAGTCGCCCTGCAGCGGGAAAGGCGTGCTTGCGCTGCGCAGGGCCAGCATGCCGCCGATTTTACCGTTACCGGTGACCGGCTGGTCCTTGTAGCGGCCCTTCAGCGACAGGCCAAAGACGTAATCGCCCACTTTCGCCGCGCTATGCCGATCCTTCGTGCCGGTCACTTCGCTGAACGGCAGCGGTTTGCCGAGGGGATCGACAAGGATGGTGATATCGCTGCGGGTGATCTTGTCATCAATGGCGATAGTCCCGCGGTCAAAGAGAATATTATCGAGGCGAAAGGACCAGCTGGAGGGCGCGCTGTCGCCCGACGTACGCTGATCGCCAGCCAGCTGAAAGGTCCAGTTATTATTGTCTTCCGCCAGGCGGATCAGCCGCACGTCGGGCTGTTCCAGCTTGATCCACGGCAGGTACACCGTTTTGCTCAGCAGCGCCAGCGGGGCGAGGGTCGCCTCCACCCGCGGCAGGTGGATCATGGTCACCTGGGGGATGGCCGGCGGGTTGCCCAGCACGATATCTTCCGCGTGCACATGGGGCCACGGGATCCAGCTGCGCCAGCCGCGCTCGTCCGGCTGCCGCTCCCAGACCACGCCGAGATCGCCGCGGATGGCGAACGGGCGGTTAAGTTCGGCGGACACTTTCTGATTGATCGTCGGCTTCAGCCGGTTCCAGTCAAAGGTGGCCAGCACGATAAAGAAGAGAACGATCAGCAACAGTATCGTTCCTGTGATGATAACCAACGTTTTACGGGTTCTGCTCATCCCTACTCCGCTCCTTTTGCATCACGTCAGTCCTGAATATAGTCAAAACGCGGCGTTTATCCTGGAAATGCGCTTTTCGTCACATTACGCGCGTCAGGTCAAAAAAATAATGGAACGATGTTTTAATATGATTGACCAGCAAAACAGCGCAGCGCACACTAGCGCTTATATCGATTCCATTGCAGGTTCTGGCTATGTCTAAAAAAATTGCCGTTATTGGCGAATGCATGATTGAGCTGTCAGAGAAGAACGGGGCCGTTAACCGCGGCTTTGGCGGCGATACCTTAAACACCTCGGTCTATATCGCGCGGCAGACCGATGCCAGCGCACTGAGCGTCCACTATGTCACCGCGCTGGGAACCGATGCGTTCAGCCAGCAGATGCTCGACAGCTGGCAGCAGGAAAACGTCAACACCGATCTTATCCAGCGGATGGCCGACCGCCTGCCGGGGCTGTATTACATTGAAACCGATGACACCGGCGAGCGCACCTTCTACTACTGGCGCAACGAGGCGGCGGCAAAGTTCTGGCTGGAGAGCGATCGCGCGGCGGCGATTTGCGAAGAGCTGGCCACTTTCGACTATCTCTATCTGAGCGGCATCAGTCTCGCCATTCTCAGCCCGGCCAGCCGCGACAAGCTGTTCACGCTGCTGCGTGAGTGCCGCGCCAACGGCGGCAAGGTGATCTTCGACAACAACTATCGTCCACGCCTGTGGGCCAGCCAGGCGGAGACGCAGCAGGTCTATCAGGAGATGCTTGCCTGCACCGATATCGCGTTTCTGACGCTCGATGATGAAGACGCGCTGTGGGGGGAAAAACCGGTTGCTGAGGTGATCGCCCGCACGCATGCCGCCGGCGTGGAAGAGGTGGTGGTGAAGCGCGGGGCGGATGCCTGCCTGGTCTCGGTTAGCGGGCAACCGCTACAGGAAGTGCCGGCTGTCAGGCTGGCCAAAGAGAAGGTGGTGGATACCACCGCCGCCGGAGACTCCTTCAGCGCCGGCTACCTGGCCGTTCGCCTGACCGGCGGCGATGCTGAATCCGCCGCCAAACGCGGACACCTGACCGCCAGCACGGTGATCCAGTATCGCGGGGCGATCATCCCGCGGGAAGCGATGCCGCAGTAATTCTCCGCAGGAAGCGCTCTCCGGCCGCCGCTGGCGCGCCGGAGAGGCGTTAGTTACTGCCCTGGCGGGATGTCGCTGGCCTCGCTGTGGGCGTCAACTGTATCAGCGCTGCCGCTGACCGCCGCGGCCGCCGGATTCGGCGCCATCAGTTTTTCCCACGTGGCCTGCAGCTCCTTCATGTTGTATTCCGGTTCGCCTTTCGGCTGCTGTAGCACCAGCGCCATATCCTGGGACAGCTGCTGACGCAGGTACTGGTTCAGCATGTCTACCGTCAGGGAGTTGAGGAACTCCTGGCGCAGCTTCTGATACTGCTCCGGCGCGATATCCACCACCTGATTCTGCAGGGAGCGCATGCGCTGGCTCATCAGAATATCGGTGTCAGTGCGCGCATAGGTGGCAAACAGCCTCTGCAGCTCGAGGCTTTTCTGGGCGATAAGCGCGTCAAACTCCTCCTGCGGCAGGCCGTTGTCCCGCACTTTCGCCAGCTCGCGCGAGACCACGCTCAGGTTGTTGTTCAGACGCTCGCCCGGCGATTCGATGTTGATCGCGCACTGCGCGCGCTGATAGAGCACCCGGCAGTCAAAGCCAAGACCAATATCCTTCACGTTATTTTTGCTCAGGCTCTGCTGCACGTGCCAGAACAGCGCTTCGCGGGCGAGGTCGTCGCGCCAGTAGCGCTGCAGCGCCGCGGAGTCGCGGATTGGCTGCCAGGGCGCATCCCACATGATGGACAGTTTGTCCTGACGCACCGCGCTGGTCATGATGCTGACCGGCACGGTAGGCAGTGGCGATAAGGTCGGCACCGCCGCGGGCGTTTCCCGCTTGCCCTTCAGATCGCCGAAGGTTTTGCTGATTTGCTCAGCGACGCTGCGGCTGTCGACGTTACCGACCACAATCAGCGTCATGGCGTCGGGGGTGTACCATTTATGATAAAAGTCTTTCAGCTGCGCCACGTCTATCGGCTGCTTCAGCGGCGCGGCAGGATCATGGCCCAGCATGGTGGACCCTTTCAGGCGGTAGCGCCACCAGCCCTCTTTGGTATCCAGCGGCCACGTCGCCACCATGTCGCTGCCCTGCAGCGCATGATTGATCGATTCAGGCGTAATGGTCAGCTTACCGCTGGCGTCCGCCAGCCAGCTCAGCGCCTCTTTCAGCAGATCGTTGCGGTTATTGGGCAGACTGAGATTAAACATTGTGTAATCGTAGGAGACGATGGCCGGCGGCAGAGGACGCTTCGGGTCAATACTCTGCTGCCATAAAGAGCGCGCCTGCATCGTCGGCAGGCTGCCGCTTTGCGTCAACGCCAGGCGAGGAACAAAGCGGCTGAAACCACTCTGCTGAGTGCTTTCGCTCAGCGAGCCAATATTCACGGACAGACGGACTTCAATACGGTCGCTGGGACGCTGCGGCGTGGCCAGCACCTGCCACGTCAAACCATTCGCTAAGGTCCCTTGTTGCCAGGCCGGATCAGGCTGGAGCGCTTCTGCCTGCACATAACCGGCCGCCGCTACCATCAGCAAACCGCCCGTTAAGAGTTTAATTGTTGTGCCCTGCATGTGAACCCCTGATGAACATTCCTGGTTACAACAGCACCCCACTGACGGGCTGCCGAAAAAAAGTGAGAGTGAAATACGTCGGTTAGACCACACGGAGACGAAAATGTCGCATGACAACGCAAAATAATCATTTCGTGTCATTTCCGCCAAGCGGAAATGACCTCTAATTATGCGCAGGAGCCCGTACTCCAGCAAGGGAGTACGGGCCTAAGAGGAGGATTTAAGAGGATAATTCGTGCGATTTGTTCGCTGGAACACGGTTATTCAGAACATCATCCATCTGTTTGGCATCGAGTTCTTTGACCCATTTAGCCACCACCACCGTAGCGACGCCGTTACCCACCAGGTTGGTCAGCGCACGGGCTTCGGACATAAAGCGGTCGATACCGAGGATCAGCGCCAGGCCCGCCACCGGCAAATGCCCGACGGCGGAGATGGTCGCCGCCAGCACGATGAAGCCGCTGCCGGTCACCCCCGCCGCCCCTTTCGAGGAGAGCAGCAGCACCACCAGCAGGGTGATCTGATGGAAAATATCCATATGGCTGTTGGTCGCCTGGGCGATAAAGACCGCGGCCATCGTCAGGTAGATGGAGGTGCCATCGAGGTTGAACGAATAGCCGGTCGGGATCACGAGGCCCACCACCGATTTGCGGCAGCCCAGCTTCTCCATCTTGTCGAGCATTCTCGGCAGCGCTGATTCTGACGAGGAGGTTCCCAGCACAATCAGCAGCTCCTCACGGATATAGCGGATAAATTTGAAGATGCTGAAGCCGGTAGCCCGGGCGATACTCCCCAGCACCACCACCACGAACAGAATACAGGTGATGTAGAAGCAGATGATCAGCTGCCCCAACTGCACCAGGGTGCCGACGCCATATTTACCGATGGTAAAGGCCATGGCCCCGAAGGCGCCAATCGGCGCCAGGCGCATGATCATATTGATGATGCCGAAGATAACCTGGGAGAAGCTTTCAATGACGTTGAAAATCAGCTGGCCCTTGCTGCCCAGACGGTGCAGGGCAAAACCAAACAGGACGGCGAACAGCAGCACCTGCAGAATGTTGCCGCTGGCGAAGGCGCCAATGACGCTGCCCGGGATCACATCCAGTAAAAAGGCCACCACCCCCTGGTCTTTCGCCTGCTCAGCGTACACCGCCACCGCTTTCGCATCGAGCGTTGACGGGTCGACGTTCATCCCGGCGCCAGGCTGCACCACGTTGACGATAATCAGACCGATAATCAGCGCGATGGTGCTGACCACTTCGAAATAGAGCAGCGCCACCGCCCCGGTACGGCCGACGGCTTTCATGCTTTCCATCCCGGCGATCCCCGTCACGACGGTACAGAAGATAACCGGAGCAATCACCATTTTAATCAGCTTAACGAAGGCGTCGCCGAAGGGTTTCATTTGCGCGCCCAGTTCCGGGTAAAAATGGCCCAGCAGAATACCGATCGCTATGGCCGTCAGAACCTGGACATAGAGGCTTTTAAAGATAGAGGTTTTCATAGGGTGTCCTTTGGGAATAACCACAGAGCAAGAAGGGATATTTGACGTCTGTGGCTTAAAAATAACACCCTGGAAACATTTCAGAAATAACTAACGCCGAAAGTGCAACGCAATTGTTAAAATCTTTGAGCTGACTCGCACAAGTCAACAAAACATTTACAAATTTTCATCCTCACGAACCGGGGAGAGATAGCGCGCGCTGAATGCCTCCAGCGGCAAAGCGCAACCGAACAGATGGCCCTGGAGCACCTCGACGCCCGCGGCTTGCAACCAGCGGTACTGGGCGTCGTTCTCCACCCCTTCCGCCACGATACGCAGCGACAGGCCGCGCGCGAGCTGGATCATCGCCGGCACCATGCTGACATCCTCCGGCAGCATATCGATGAATACTTTATCGATTTTCAGAATATCCACCGGCAGAGCTTTCATCTGCTGCAGCTGGTGCAACCCGGCATAACCCATGCCAAAATCATCCAGCGCAATCTGTACCCCGGCCTCGCGCAGCGGTCGCAACCGCGCCATCACATCCTGCGGATCGTCCATCCGGCAGCTCTCCGTCACCTCGAGGATGAGGGTGCCAGGGGCGATACGGTAGCGGGCGATCAGCTTTAGCATCTCCTCGCCACGGTCGTGTTCCAGCAGCTGGAGCAGGGAAACATTGACCGACAGCGGCAGCATAATCCCCTGGCTTTGCCAGGCCGCCAGCTGGCGGCAGGCCTCTTCCATCACCCAGTAGCCGACCGGGATAATCAGCCCGCAGGACTCAATGCGCTCAATCAGCGACGGTGGTAGCGACCAGCTGCCATCCGCCTGCCGCTGGCGCAGCAGTACTTCGGCGCCGCAGATCTCGCCGCTGGCGCAGGCCACCTGCGGCTGCAGCCAGATAGCGAACTGCTGGTTGTCGAGGGCGGTCATAATGTCGTGCTCTTCCATCAGACGGCGCTGAGCCTTTTCCATCTGCTCGGGATCGAAGAACTCAATCTGGTTTTTGCCTTTACGTCGTGCGGTGACGGCAGCCGACACCGCGCGCCGGTAAAACTGCTCGGCGCTGAGCCCGGCGTGGAACATGGCGATCCCGACGCTGGCGTAGGGCCGCAGCTGCAGCCCATGCAGCGGCAAACGCTCATTAATAATAGTGAGCACTTGCTTACTTAACGTCACCGCCTGCCACGGTTCGGCAAGGCCATCGGCGAGAATCGCGAAGTCATACCCGCTCACCTGAGCCAGCACCATCTGCGGCGGGATCGCGGCCCGCAGCTTCTCCACCAGCGTCAGGAGCAGCATTTCGCGCTGACTCTCCTTGAGGACCCCGGCGGCGTCCTGCAGGGTTTCACAGGCGACGACGATCAGCGCGGCGCTCTGCGGGCGGGCCACCGTCTGCTCCAGCATCGCCAGCAAAAAGGCTTTATTCGGCAGCTCGGAGACCGGGAAGCGGGTCGACTGGATGGACAGCTCATCATGCTGGCGGACCAGGCTCTGCTGGTTGCGGTTATAGCTGCGCACCAGCATACCGATCTCGTCGTCATGGTGCAGGCGCGGGAGGGTCAGCTGATGGCCAAGACGCTCCTGCTGGGAGAGATCGTTCAGCTCGCGGGCGATACGCCGCAGAGGGCGAACCATCAGCCGGTTGATGCACCAGGTGAGCGCCACCGTCAGCATCAGCACCAGAAGTAAGTAAGCAGTCACTAACGTAGCAAGGGCGCTCATGACGAATTTATACATGCGATAGGAGTCGGCCTGCAGCACCAGATAGGCCAGCGGCTGCGGGTTGGCCGGCCGCTCCAGCGAATAAATGGGCAGCGAAATCTGCACCGGCAGCTCAAACAGCCGGGTGACGGTTACCGGCACCGGCCGCTCGGGGATAAATCGCATCCGCAGCGCCTGGAACTGGTTCGGCAACACCACATCCGCCCGGCTGACGATGCCAGCAGGCTGGATACGGCTTAAAATGGCTTCCGCTTCCGGAATATCGGCTTTCAGAATAGCCGCAGACAGCGGTTCGCGAACGGATCGCGCGATACTTTCTAACTGCGTGGCCGTGGTAAAGCGACTCTGTTGCACAAAGTGAAACAGCAAAATAGTGCAAAAAACCAATACAAAGGCCATGGACACGCTCGCGACCATCGCCATCTGTTTGATTGTAAGTGAACGGCTGACGCGCAACGGTGTTCTCCACTGATACTGAATGCATACCCGGTATCAATCCTTCAATGCCGGTCGTTTCAGGCTGATTATATACTCAAATCCTTCGCCCACGCCCGCGAGGGATGAAGTGACGGGATATTTCCGCGCGGTGGCGCAGACGCCGGGGAAATCGCCCCGGCGGCCGACGGTGGGCAATGCCTCACGAGTATACGCGAAGCGCGTCGTGGAGTGGCGCTCTGTGACGTAATTCAGCCTATTCTGCTACCAGTCGGCGTAGGGCACCAGCGGCTGGGGCGGCATATCCAGATCCCCCTGCCAGCCGGCCGCCGAGTAGCGGACGTAAAGCAGCGCATGGCTCGGGGTGTAATCCTTCGCCTGCTGAATATCGACCGCGGCGCCGACGAACCAGTTGCTGGTCACCCGCCGCTCCACCAGCGCTCTGGCGGTGTAACCGAATCCCTGACTGCTGCTCCCCTCCTCCGTCAGCTCGCTAGCGCGCTGGCGGTAGTCGGACGGGATCAGGTTCAGCAGCGGATAACGGGCTTGCGTCTGGGTGCGCGAATGGGACCATGACACCGACCCGCCGAGCTCCCAGGACCAGTTCTCGGTACGCTGACGCCAGGTCACCGGCACGGCGAATGAGAGATACTCCTGCGGGCTGTAATAGCCGCCCTGGCCGAGGGTGTAACCGCTGAGATCTTTGTCGTAGTGCCAGATCATATTGTTGAGGCCGACGGTGACGCGACGATTATTCTCGTTGATGACCTTGTAGTAGTACCCGGTCATCCAGCGCACGCGCCAGTTATCCGCCACGTTTTTACCGGTCAGCGAATCGGCCCCCAGCGAGGACCAGATGCCGTGCGCTTCGCCCCGGTCATAACTGAGGCTCAGGCCGCCGCCGTCGGCGCGGACGCCGCCCCAGGTGGTGCCGGTATGGCTGCTGCTGTCTTTCTGCCCGCCAAAGGAGAGCAGCGAGCTGGAGATAGGCCGCCGGTGGACGTTGACCGTGTACCCCACCGGCCCGACGTCGCTGCTGTAGCTCAGCCCCCCCACCACATCGACGACATTGAAGCCCATCGGGGTGGTGCCGATATCCCCGCTCCAGGTGTCATTCTTCCAGCCGACCGCCACGCTGGCCCCGCTGTCGGTCTGATTTTTACTGCCGCTGGTACAGGCGATCTCCCCGCAGGTGCCCCAGCTGGGCGAGTAGCTCCCGTCGCTGTGGGTGGAAAAGCTGCCGGCATCCATATTGACCAGGTCGGTGCGGAAGAACATCCGGCCATCCGCCAGCGGAGCATCCACCTGCAGCATGGTGGTATGCGCCTTCAGGTCGGAATAGCCGCCGGTGCCGCTGGAACCCCAGAAGTCATGTTCCAGGGTGACGTTCAGATCCTGCTGACGATAAAGGTCGGCGGCATCGCTGCGGATCCCACGCTTCAGCCAGTCATCATGGCTGTCGTTGCGCGTCAGCCGCGTAAAAGTATCGTTATCCTGCGGCTGCGCGGGGGTAATGCCGGAGGCCACCATCGCCTCCCGGTAGTGCGTCAGCGCCTGCTGCGGCGCCCCGGTCTGGGTGGCAAAGCGCGCGGCATCGCGCAGCACCAACGCGCTCTCCATCGAGGGCGGCTGCGCCTTCGCCTGCGGCACAATCTGGTTAAAAATCTGTTGG
The DNA here is from genome assembly GCF_001807705.1 of Klebsiella sp. HMSC25G12. Classification (NCBI taxonomy): domain Bacteria; kingdom Pseudomonadati; phylum Pseudomonadota; class Gammaproteobacteria; order Enterobacterales; family Enterobacteriaceae; genus Klebsiella; species Klebsiella sp. HMSC25G12. Next base: position 59,002 of record NZ_KV789841.1, read on the forward strand.
GCATCAGCGGTATCGCCAAGGCCGGCTCGCGCCAGCGCGACCCGACGCTGCATATTCATGGATTCGGTCTCTGCGCCTTTCAACTGCATGACCTGCGCCCGGGCGGCCTGTTTATCGCCCTCGGCCAGGTAGACTTCCGCAAGGCCGAGGCGCGCATCGCCATTGTCGGCCTCCTGGCGCAGCACCCGCTGATAGTCGGCAATCGCCGTCTGGCTGTCGCCGCGCTGCTGCGCCCAGTCGGCCAGCGTCAGGTCATAGCGCACCGAGGCGGGCTGCTGTTGGATAAGGGCGATCGCCTGCGCTTCGTTACCGCTGTCGCGCAGCTGGTTGGCCTGGCGCAGCACCCGGTCGCTTTGCAAACGCGCTTCGAGCTCACGAATATTATCCGTCCACGCGCTGCGCGGCAGAGCGGCGATTTGCGCCAGGGCCAGATCGTCCTGGTCGTTTCCCGACAGGTAGAGCCCCGAGGCGTAGACCCGTTCAGCATCCTGCGGCTGGCGGTTGACCATCGCCCGCATCAGCGCGTCGGCCTCCTGGCGTTCACCGGCGCTAACCAGATCGCGCGCCAGACGGTAGGTTATCCACACGCTGTCCGGATCCAGCGCCAGGCGCCGACGCTGGACTTCCGCCGCCTGCGCCCAGTTGCCCTGACTTTCCAGGGCCTGCGCCTGTTTCTCCAGCCGGTCGTTGGTCAGACTGCGCTCAATATCATCGATGCTCCGCCGCTGAGCGGGAGGGAGGCCGGCGATCCAGGCGCTGGCTTTCTCCGGCGATTCGGCGCGATAGAGGTTGGCCAGACCGCGCACCGCCAGATCATTACCGCGATCCAGGCGCAACGCCTGCTGGTAATAGCGCTCCGCCGCTGCCGACTCTTTGCGCGCCGCCGCGACGTCCCCCAATCCCAGCACGGCATAACTGTCGGTGCGATCGACCCGCTGCGCCTGGGCATAATAGTGCTGCGCCTGCGAAAGCTGGCCGGCTTTCAGGGCGTTATCCCCCTGCTTGATCAGTAGCCAGTAACGGTTGGTTTGCAGCAGGCTGTCCCATTTGCCGCGGTTCGGGCTGTCGGGGTCCATGGCAATCGCTTTATTGAGCTGCGCCACTGCCCGCGCGCGATCGCCGCGCTGGGAATAGGCCTGGCCGAGGGCGCCCACCGCATCGCTGTCGCGGCTGTCGGCCTGAACGGCTTTCTGCAGATCCGCGACCGCCTGCGAGGCATTCCCGGACTTGACCGCCGCCAGCCCTTCCGAGCGGGCGCGGAAGGTCGGATCCTGCAGCTGCGCCTGCTGCTGGTCGAGCAGAACGCGGGCGTTCGCCGCCACCGAGCCGGTGGGAAACTGCAGGAGAAATTGCTGCAACGCCTGCACGCTGGCCTTGCTCACCGGCATGCTTTTCACTTCACTGAACCACATGTCGGCGGCGATGCCGCGTCCTGAGGCCGAGCGGGCCATCTCCGCCAGATAGGCAAACCCTTCCTGCGGTTTGTTATCGGCAAACATCTGCTTCGCCAGCGAAGTCAGCAGGCTGACGTTGCCCGGCGCGCTGGCGTTCAGTTTTTTCAACTGGCTGACGCCTTCGCTATGGCGAGCGGGCAGGCGCGCCACCAGCGTCCAGTATTCAATGGCGACGTCAACGTCATCCGGCACCCCGCCGTACAGTTTTTCATAGGCGGCGATGGCTTCATCGACCTTCCCGGCCACGCCCAGCAGTCGCGCCTGCTGCAGCGCCTGCCGGCCCTCGCCGGTGTTGCTTTTCATCTCATTGCGCGACGCCTTCAGCTCCGGGGAGTCCGGCGCCAGCTTTGTCAGTCGTTCCAGCTCTTTTTGCGCCCCGGCGGCATCCCCCTGACGCAGCAGGTAGCGCATCCGCGCGGCAATCAGATCCGGGTTGTTGGGATCAATCAGCTCCAGGCGGTACAGCGACTGGCGCACCAGGTCTTCACGATTACTGGCCTCGCCAAGGCGGACCTGCTCCAGCAGATGCTCCTGGGCAGGCGTCGTCGCCGCCTGCGCTAACGGCAGCAGCGCCACGCCGAGGGACAGCGTGAGTAAACTTAGTGAGAGCTTGCGCATTCCTGGTTCCAGTCAGGTTGTAATTCGCCACCCGCAGTGAAACGAAAACGGTGTTGATCCCAACCCTGGCCGAACAGCGTCAGAACTGCGCTGTAGTAGGCATCCGCGCCGGGATAGTTATCGGCGACGCGCTGGCGTTGCACCGACCGGGCCTCGTCGTCCTGTAAAAACGGTAGCATCACCGCGGAGAAGCCCACGGGCCCCTGGCCGCTGGTTTTGCCGGTGGCGATATTCACTTTCTCCGGCGGTACCCCCTGCTCCGTGGTCTGCGCCGCCATCGGCGCGAAGCGTTGCAGCAGTCGCGCTTTCTGCTTATCGCCATCATGGAGCATGCCCACCCACAGGTAGACGCGAATCGCGTCATAGCTACCGATCAGCGGTTTCTCGGTTTTCAGCTGCCAGCCTTTCCCTTTCTCATAACGCACCCAGTCCGGCGTAAAGCCTTTCGGCGCGGTTTCCAGCAGCAGGCGCAGGTTACTGTCGCGCAGGGCAGGCCACGGCGCGCCAAAACGCACAAAGTAGGTGGCCAGCTGCGGCGGAAGATAGCTGGGGTTAAACCGCCAGCCGCTGTCATCGGCAAAACCGACTTTTCCCGGCAGCAGCATCGTGCCAAGACCGGGCACCGCCACCGTCTCTTCCTCGACAATCCGCGCCAGCAGTGCTTTGCCGGTCTCGGTGTACTGCGGCTGCTGCCACAGGCGGCCCGCCTCCAGCAGCGCCCAGGCTATCCACAGATCCGAGTCGGAGGCCGAGTTGCTGTCCAGCAACGTCCACTGCTCATCGTCCTTTTTGCCCCACAGCCAGCCCGGCAGATGTTGCCGCAGGTCGCCTTCCGCCAGGTTGTTCTGCGTCCAGGTCAGCAGTTTGTCGAACCCCGCGCGATCGTTGGCGGCCAGGGCGAAAAACAGGCCATAGCTCTGTCCTTCCGAGGTGGAGATTTTGCGCGCATCGCTGGGGTCAATCACCCGTCCCTCAGGGCTGACGTACGCTTTTTTAAACTGCTCCCAGGCGGGCCACTGGCAGGCGGCGCTCACCGGGCCCGCCGCCAGCAGCAGCGCGGAGAGCACCGCGCCACAAAGTACTTTCATCATGGTTTATTCATCATCCAGGCTAAGACGGCGGCGACTGATGATGCGCAGCATGCGCCACAGCACCCACGCCAGCAGCACAATACTGATAGCGGCGAAGATCGCCAGCAGTATCGGGTGGTTAGAGAGCGCGAACCAGATGCGCTCGAACCAGGGCAGATGACCCACGTAGTAGATATCCCCTACCCGCAGACTGTTGACGCCGGACTCGCGGATCACCGCTACCGAGCCAAACATTGCTGCCCGCTTACCGCTGTCGTTGAGGGCGTTGGTCAGCAGTTCATTACCGCGCGGGCTGTCGGCCAGCAGGGCCACCACGCTGCGCTGATCGTTATACGGCGACTGGAAGCCAATCACCGCCGCCATCGGCCCGGAAGAGGTAATGTCGGTGCGGGTATTGGGCGTGCGGGCATCGTCATCGGGATAAATGCTCGCCAGGTCATAGTGGCGCATCGGCATTTTCACCCAGCTTTTGGTCGCCTCGACCAGCAGGTTGATTTTGGTGTCGTCCTTGAGGGACGACGGGATCGCGCCGATCAGCAGCAGATCCGCATCTTTGTTCTTGATCTGGTTGCCATCGTCGGTCATCTGCAGATTAATCGCCGCCAGACCGGTCTGCGAACCGATACCGCCCAGCGCCTGCAGCAGCGTCGCCACCTGGCCCTGGGTCGGCGCTTTCGGCACCACCACCAGCGTGTCGGAGAGGTCGGCCATACGGCTGTAAGGGAAGCCCGCATTGGCGAAGACGCGCAGGTCCGGCAGGGCGATAAAGTGATAATACTTCGAGAAGTCGATGGTCGAATCGTCGCCAATCACCACATGGTTCTGCACCGGCTGGAAGGTAATACAGTTGTCGATGGAGCCGCCCGGCATCGGGTTCATGTACTGGAAGTCAAAGCGCAGCTGGTTGACCGCCCCGAGACGCAGCGCGGGGATGGTGACCTCTGATTTGCCGTCCAGCAGCCCCTGCAGCACCGGCAGGCGCAGGATCAGTTTGTTCACGTCCTGAGCGCTGTTCAGGCTGAACGACTGCAGGAACTGGTCGTTGAGGCTGATATCCATCCGCGAACTGTCCTTCACCGGCGGCATGGTGTAGCGATATTTCAGATCCATATCGATGCCGTTGGCCCGCAGCAGATAGAGATCCGGCGGCAGATTAAGCGCCACGGTGATGGCATCCGGCACCAGCCCGCTGGACTGCAGCTGTTGCTCATAGGTTTTCAGCTCAGCGAAGGTGACCGAGCGGTCGGTGCGCACCCAGTTCGGTGCGTCGTAAGGCTGACGCGGCTGCAGGGTTTTGATGCCGTCCACGGTGACGCTGCTGCCGCGGAACAGAATATTGCCCTGGGCAATCCCCTTCGCTGCCAGCAGCAGGTCGTTATCATCGCGGCCGAAAATTACCAGCAGCTTGACGTAAGGATCGTTCGGGTTGTCGATCATTTCGATGGTCGGCGCCTTGACCGGCGGATGATCGCGCAGGAAGTCCGGGCGCTTGTCGTTGGTGGCGAAGACAATGGCGTTACGATCCGGCAGTTCGTTGAAATAGACCGGGAACTGCTGGCCGCGCCAGCCGGCCTTGCTGCCGAACCAGGAGGCGACAATCGCCGCCGCCTGCTGCTGGGCCACCGCTGGCGAGCCCGGGAAAATCATCGGTAGCGTCAGCGGGCGGTTATCGCGCGGATCGTAGAACGGCACCGGGAAGTGTGACAGATCGTTATGCACCTTCAGCGACTGGTAGGTGAGATCCAGATAGCTTTCGCGCCCGACGTCCAGCCACAGCGTGCTGCTGGCGGGGTTTTCGCAGACATCGCGGTAGTGACCGACAAACTCCAGCCGTACGCGGTTGAAGTCGGTGATGTACAGCGGGTCAATCGGCAACTGCGCGCGGATCTTTTTCCCCAGCTGCTCTTTGGTCACGGGCAGGACGCCCATCAGCTCATCGTTGAGATAGACTTTCAGCTGCGACTGCACGGGCAGCAGCGAAGGCGATGGGGTGTATTCCAGGTTGAGCAGCGCGTTGGCGACCAGCTCATCGCTGCGCATGCCGAATTCGACCGACGCGTCAGGCCGTGAGCCGCGCAGCACGATGCTGCCGGGCGGCGGCGCGATGGTGGCAAAAGTCAGCTTCACCTCCCGCTGCGGGACGTTCTCGGCCACCGCCGCCGGGGCGGTCGGTTCGGCAAGGGCCGCCGTTGGCTCGCCCACCACGATCGGCGCGCCCGGGGTCGCTACCTGCGGCTGAACGCCAGGGGCGGCGTTCGCCACGACGGCCGGCGCCGCATAAGAGGCCAGCGGATACCAGCTGCACATGCCCACCGCTACTGCACACATCCAGGAAAGTTTTCTTTTCATCGCATTATCATCATTGTTGAGCCATTGCCGGGTCTGCGGAGAGCGTCGGCGCGGCGCGTTCAGGGCGTCGGGGTACAAACGACACTATCCAGGCCACCAGCGAAGTGAGCGCGCGGAAAACCACCTTCACCGACGGCGGCGAAAACTCCGCCAGGTGACGATAGCCACGGAAGCCCAGCTTGAGGATATCCAGCAGGCTTTCCATCGGCTTGTCTTCCGGGAAGCTATCCTGCCAAAGCGCCCACGTATCAGCGCGGGCAAACGTACACTGCACAAAATCGATATGCTGTTGGTTGGTCAACGGCAGTAGCTGGAGCCCCACCTCGCTGCCGTTGACCCGCGCGACCCTTACCGGGAAGGCATATTCCTGCTGTCCTCGTTTGAGCAACAGCCGGGCGTTCTGGCCTTCCAGCACCTGCGCGTCGCCGTGAATTTTGATCCCCAGCCCGCCGTCGGAATAGTCGTGAACCGTGCAGGAGAACAGATGGCCATCTTCGCGGGCAATCGCCGCCGGCATGCTCATTTCGACACGATGCGAACGGCGAACCTGCTTGCTTTCGACCGAGACCGCCACCGCGCCGCCAAGAATAATCAGGTTGTAGAACACCCAGACAATACTCACCCAGACGGTGAGAATTTCGTTTTCCGGGCCATACATAAATCGCCAGATCCCCACCGCGACGCCGACCAGATTGAGCAGTACAAGGTAGATATAGGGCCGGGAGATCACCCAGTCGACATACTCTTCTTCCACCAGCCCGCCCTTCGCGGTGACGTTGAACTTACCTTTATGCGGGTTAATCAGCGCCACAAAGGTGGGCGGCGCGATATACCAGGCCAGCACCGTCTCGTAGATTTCACTCCAGAACGAATGGCGGTATTTGCCCTGAATCTTCGAGTTGGTCAGGCTGGCGTGGATCATGTGCGGCAGCACGAACAGCGCGATCATCAGCGCGGGCGCATAAATGATATAGGCATGGAGCAGCAAAAAGGCCAGCGGCGCCGTGAGGAAGATGAGGCGCGGAATACCGGAGAGGAAGTGGAGCATGGCGTTGGCGTAGCAGACGCGCTGCGCCAGCTTCAGGCCTTTGCCAAACAGCGGGTTATCGAGCCGGAAAATCTGCACCATCCCGCGCGCCCAGCGGATGCGCTGGCCGATATGCGCGGACAAACTCTCCGTCGCCAGCCCCGCCGCCTGCGGGATCCGCATATAGGCTGAGGTGTGTCCCCGCCGGTGCAGACGCAGAGAGGTATGGGCATCTTCGGTTACCGTTTCGACGGCTATCCCGCCAATCTCATCCAGCGGGCCGCGACGGATAACGGCACAGGAGCCGCAGAAGAAGGTGGCGTCCCACATGTCGTTCCCGTCCTGCACCAGGCCGTAGAACAACGTCCCTTCGTTCGGCGTTTTGCGAAAGCGGCCAAGGTTGCGCTCAAAGGGATCGGGCGAGAAGAAGTGGTGCGGGGTCTGCATCATCGCCAGCTCTTTCTCTTTCAGGAACCAGCCCATGGTCATCTGCAGAAACGAGCGCGTTGGCACATGGTCGCAGTCAAAGATCGAGACGAACTCCCCTTTAGCGTATCTCAGCGCATTGTTGATGTTACCGGCCTTGGCGTGCTCGTGGCTGGTACGGGCGATATAGTGCACCCCGACATCTTTGGCAAACTGGCGAAACGCTTCCCGTCCACCATCGTCGAGGATCCAGATGTTCAGCTTGTCCTTCGGCCAGTCGATGCCCTGCGAGGCGTAAATGGTGTTTTTCACCACGTTGAGATCTTCGTTGTAGGTAGGGACGAAGATGTCCACGGTTGGCCACAGATCCATATCCTCCGGCAGCGGCACCGGCTGGCGGTTCAGCGGCCAGACCACCTGGAAGTAGCCCAGTACCAGCACCACCCAGGCGTAGGTCTCTGCGAACAGCAGAATGATCCCGCACACCAGGCTTACCGGGTCGTTCCAGTTCAGCGTCGAGGTGTAGCGCCACCAGATATAGCGGCACGACACCGTCAGCGACAGCACGATAAGCATCAGCGCCGAGAAACGCCCCGGGATGCGCCGCACCAGCAGCGCCACGCCCCACAGCAGCATCAGGAAGATAAACTGCGACAGCGGGTTAAAGGGCTGCGTAATACACATTAGCGCCAGCACCAGCGAGCAGAAGGTCACCCCCCCAAGGATTACCCGGCGCAGCTTTGGATTAAGGTGCGCCAGCTCTTTCTGTTTATCCAGATGGCCGGTGCGGGCGTTCACCTGTTCAGGCAGTTTCTCCAGCCATTGCGTATAGCGACCGTGCACCCCTTCCAGAGCCGCCAGCGAGCGCCAGTTGACCTTTTTTTCCGGCTCCGGCACGCGCGTCGCCAGCAACCACAGGGATTGCAGCAGGTAGCGCAGCGGATCCAGCGGACGCGGGCGATGCGGATTAATATGGGGAAAATAGGTTTCATGGTGGGCCAGAATCGCCTGCCAGCGCGGCGTCTCCAGCGGCATCAGCGCCCAGACCAGCGACGCCCACAGACAGCCAAGCGACGCCGAAAGCCAGGAGGCCCCGTGCTGCCGATAGTCGTCATAGCGCGCGCGCAGCCGTTCCCCCACCGGCGGAGCCAGCAGCAGCGTGCTGAGGCGGATCATGCCGGCCTCCCGCCGGAATAGTGGATCAGGCACCAGTTCGCCAGGGTCAGCACCTCTTCCGCCGCCAGGGAGTCCTGACGATACTCCCCGAGAGGTTGTTTCGCCGCCAGGCACTCGGCCATCGCCTCGTCGCGGTGAATCGTCACCGGCAGGATGCGCGGCTGGCTCTCCAGCCACAGCTGGTAGAGATCTTCCTGTAGCTGGCTGCCGACCCGCAGATCGTTAATCAGAATGTCGCTGTTGGCCGGGAGGGGCTGCTGGTGTAGACGGATATGGCTATTGGCGTCGGGATGAACCACCACCAGTGTGCGATCGCACAGCGTCAGCAGCTCGCGGGTTAATGGCGAATAACCGTTCGGCAGATCCAGCAGCAGCCAGCGGTACTGGCTCTGCAGCTGCTGCACAGCCTCCGCCATCGCCCCCAGCGCGGGCTGCAGCTGGTCAGCATTTTCTCTTTCGCCGGCGCTGAGCTGGCCAAACGGCAGCAGATCGATATGTTGCGTATAGCGCAGACCCGCGTCGCGCCAGTCCCGGCCGTCGAGCAGCGCCCGCGCCCAGCCGTCCTGATGATGGACATCGGTATTGAAAAAAAAGCGCAGCATATTATCCGGGCTGGCGTCGATCGCCAGCACCGTTTCACCGAGCAATTGCAGCGCCCAGGCGAGTGCAGCCGTAATGGACGTGACGCCAGTCCCCCCGCGCACGCCCTGTAATCCCAGAATAGCCATCTCCGGCTTCCTTATTTTTTCTCTGCAAACTCTGCCAGTAACGGCCAGCGCTTCAGCGCCGCATTCAGCTGCTCGCGCCGGGAAATATCATGATAATCAATATCCGGCAGGGAAAATGCCCGGCTTAGCGCCAGAAAATCATTTTGAAAGGTGTACCCCAGCGTGGCGTCCGTGGGTACTGCAGGATCTTTTGCTGGCATATCTCTGTCCGTTTGAAATTTATTATTAAACCAGAGGACGAATACAGCGCATCCTTAAAAGCAGGTGTACATGCTAAAACTGATGACCTTTAATTTCAATGTTAGGTTTACTCTGCCGGTTTCGCTAGTAAACTTATCCAGTGTCAATCAGGGCGCACGAGGGATGCCGTGGATAGTGTATTTACTTTGGGTATTTCATCATTATGGGATGAAGTGTGCCATATGCCGGTCGGTGGGGTATGGTGGCTCAACGTTGACCGTTATACCGATGCCGTCAGTCTGTTTAATCAGACGCTGGCCGCGCAGGCGAAAAACAGCAAGATCGCCGCGCTGGTAATGGGAGACAAACCTAATAATATCATTTCATTAGATAATGAAGGTGGCCCGGATAATATCGCGCTGTTCACCCTGCCGAATCGTCCGGAAGCCCTGGAAGAAATACATCGTGATTTAGTCTGCTCCCTCGAACCTGGCAATTACTTGTTTATTCTGCTATGCGCTGAAAATACCTGGCAAAATATAAATAAAGATAAGCTATGCGCGTGGGTGGAAAAGACCAGCCGCTGGGCGCAATATCACCGTTGCGCTTTCCTGGCGATCAATTCCGCCCAGGATATCGATCGACAGCTCACCCCATTATTACGCGAGTACCGTTCCCTTTCCGGCCTGGCAAGTATTCGTTACCAGGGCGACCGGCATCTCTTTGATATTGCCTGGTGGGGAAGCGACAAAGGCATCAGCGCTCAGCAGCAGCTGATGGTGCAACACGATGATGCCGGCTGGCGGCTGGCGCAGGAGACGGAAACCAGCGTTCAGCCACGTAGTGATGAGAAGGTGATCCTCAGCAATATGCGCGTGCTGGAAGGCGCCCCGCCGCTGTCGGAATACTGGACCCTGTTCGATACCAACGACGAGGTTTTCAACGCCGGGCGCACCGCACAAGCGGCCACGGTACTTTTCTCCATCACCCAGAATACGCAAATTGAACAGCTGGGCCGCTATATTCATACCCTGCGTCGCCAGCGCGGTACGGCGCTGAAAATTATTGTCCGTGAACAAACGCCCAGCCTGCGCGCGACGGATGAGCGGCTACTGCTTAGCAGCGGCGCCAGTCTGGTGATCCCCAGCAGCGCGTCGCTCTCCCGCTGTCTGACGTTGATCGAAAGCGTGCAGAACCAAAAATTCTCCCGCCATATTCCGGAGGATTTCGCCACGCTGTTGACCTGGAGCCAGCCGTTAAAGCTGCGCGGCTACCAGAAGTGGGATGCTTTCTGCGAGGCGGTACAGAACGTGATGGCCAATACCCTCCTGCCCGCCGACAGCAAAGGCGTGATGGTGGCCCTGCGCCCGGCGCCAGGGCTGCGCGTTGAGCAGGCGCTGACGTTATGCAAACCCAACCGGATGGGCGATATCATGACCATCGGCAATAACCGGCTGGTGCTGTTTTTGTCGTTTTGCCGGATTAATGACCTCGATACCGCGCTAAACCACATTTTCCCGCTGCCGACCGGCGATATTTTTTCTAACCGCATGGTGTGGTTTGAAGACAAGCAGATCCTCTCGGAAATCGTGATCATGCGCGGCGTCGAACCGGCGCGCTGGAACACGCCGCTGCCGCTGTCGGTGGGTAAAAACGAGACCATCAACGCCACCCACGATGGACGCCACTGGCGACGCTACCCCGAGCCGCACCGGTTAACCACCCGCGAGGAGCAAGCCTGATGATGTCTATCGCCGATATTCTGCAACTGGTGGTGCTCTGCGCCCTGCTGTTTTTCCCGCTGGGTTACCTGACGCGCCATTACCAGCGCCGTATTCGCACGACGTTAAGATTGATGTTCTTTAAACCCCGTTACGTGAAACCGGCAGGCGTATTACGCCGGGGAGCCACGGTTAAGCAAGGCAAAGCGAACAAATGACAAACACTAAACCGACCGCGACACCGCTTCCGCTCTGGCAGTACTGGCGCGGCCTTGGCGGCTGGAATTTATATTTTCTGGTCAAATTTGCCCTGCTGTGGGCCGGGTATCTCAATTTCCACCCGATGCTGAACCTGGTGTTTCTCGCCTTTCTGCTGGTGCCGATCCCGCGCGAAAAGCTGCACCGTATCCGCCACTGGATCGCTATTCCGCTCGGCTTCGCGCTGTTCTGGCACGATACCTGGCTGCCCGGTCCGGAGACGCTTCTTAGCCAGGGTTCGCAAATCGCCGGCTTCAGCGCCAGCTATATCTGGGATCTGATCGTCCGGTTTATTAACTGGAGCATGGTCGGCGCCTTCTTTGTTTTACTGGTCCTGTGGCTGTTTATCAGTCAGTGGCTGCGCGTCACTGTGTTTGTCTCCGCGATGGTCGTCTGGCTGGCGGTCAGCCCGCTGCTGCCGGCCTTTACCCTGTGGCCCGCCGGTCAGCCCACCACGGCCGCCGCCACGACCGCGCCGGCCAATACCGGGGCCAACGCCGCCGCTGGCACCGCGACCAGCCCCGCCAGCAGCGATATTCCACCGCAGACCGAGCCGCCGACGTCAGCCAATCTCACCAACTGGCTGAACGGTTTCTATGCCGCCGAGCAGAAGCGCAAAACGCCGTTCCCGGACCAGCTGCCGGCGGATGCCCAGCCGTTTGACCTGCTGGTGATCAATATCTGCTCGCTCTCCTGGTCGGATATTGAAGCCGCCGGTCTGATGGACCATCCGCTGTGGAAGCATTTTGATATTGTCTTCAAAAACTTTAACTCCGCGACCTCCTACAGCGGCCCGGCGGCGGTGCGCCTGCTGCGCGCCAGCTGCGGCCAACTGTCGCATACCAACCTGTATCAGCCGTCCGGCGCCGATTGCTACCTGTTTGAAAACCTGGCGAAACTCGGCTTCAACCAGCAGCTGATGCTCGGCCATAACGGTCTGTTCGGCGACTTCCTGAAAGAACTGCGTTCGCTGGGCGGCATGCAGAGCCCGCTGATGGACCAGACCGGATTGCCGGTCAGCCTGCAGGCGTTTGACGGCTCCCCGGTGTATGAGGATCTGGCGGTCCTCAACCGCTGGCTGAAGACCGAAGAGGCCAGCAGCAATCCGCGGAGCGCCACCTTCTATAACACCCTGCCGCTGCATGACGGCAACCACTTCCCGGGGCAAAGCAAAACCGCAGACTACAAAGTGCGGGCGCAGAAGCTGTTTGATGACCTGGATAACTTCTTCACCGAGCTGGAGAAATCGGGGCGGAAAGTGATGGTGGTGGTGGTGCCGGAACACGGCGGCGCGCTGAAGGGCGATAAGATGCAGGTCTCTGGCCTGCGGGATATCCCGAGCCCGTCGATCACTAACGTCCCGACGGCGGTAAAATTCTTCGGCATGAAAGCGCCGCATGAAGGGGCGCCGATTATCATCGATCAGCCCAGCAGTTACCTGGCGGTGTCGGAGCTGGTGGTGCGTGCCCTCGACGGCAAAATGTTCAGCGAGGACAGCGTCAACTGGCAGCAGTATGTCGCAAACCTGCCGCAGAGCGCAGCGGTGTCCGAAAACGCCAACGCCATCGTCATCCAGTATCAGGGCAAGCCTTATGTCCAGCTGAATGGCGGTAGCTGGGTGCCTTATCCGCAATAAGCGACAAGGCCGCCCAAACTGGCGGCCTTACATCGTGAGACGTTCCCATTCTCCCTTCCCCACCCGCATGCCTACGGGCGGGGAAGGCGGCAAATCAATCACCGTCTCTAACGCTGATCCTGTTTCGCCAGCCAGACCAACTGCTTGAGGCTGGCAGAGTAATAATCATCCTTGTCGTCAATCTGCGGCGCCTCCTGCGGTTCACCCAGCGTCAGATCGCGCACCGCCAGCAGACCGCCGGCCATATACCAGGGGGCCACCTCGTTGGTGCTGACGTTGATCCACGCCGGGGTTTGCAGACGCGGGTAACTCTGCATCCAGGCCTTCCACGGCGCGAGCAAAGCGCTTTGCGGATCGGCCCACGAGAGATACAGCGGGATACGAATCGCATCGAAACTCATCCGCGGCGGCCACTCTTTGGCTGGCAGCATCTTGCCATCTGCCCGCAGCGCCACCCAGTCGCTGGGCAGGTGTGATTTCCCCCACCCCATCTGCCCCAGCAGCGCCTGTCCGTCGGTCTGCAATGTCCGCCAGGCGGTCAGATGCGTCCGCTCCGCGAAGGCGCGCCAGGCCGGAAAGATGAAATAGGAGGGATTAAGGTTCAGATGGTCGTTGAGATTGAACCCTTTCACGCCCGGGAGCATCACCTGACGACCGGCGAAGGTCACCACCGTATATTTCAGCAGGGAGGCGGTGATGGCATCCGAGGCAATCGCGTAGCGCTTGTCCTGCCACTGCTTTTGCGCACGCAACAGCGCCCAGGCGATCAGCGTATCGCCATCAGAGGCGTTGTTTTTATCGGCGATAGGGTCCGGCGCCACCGGGTTATAACGCCAGTAAAACATCCCGTTAGACTTATCGCGCAGGGTGCTGTCCGTCCACTGCCACAGCTTGTCGAACGCCGGGCGATCGTTATTCGCCACCGCCAGGAGCATGGCAAAGCCCTGACCTTCCGTATGCGACACATTGCCATTGGCGGTATCAATGATACGGCCGTCCGGCATCATAAAACGGGCCTTATAGCGCTCCCAGGCCGTATCCGCCCACGCCCGGGGCACCAGCATCACTGCCGTTGTCACTATCACCGCCACTAAAGCACGCAGGGGCATACATTCACTCATTATGGATGGTAGTAAAGAAACTGAACGTCAGAGACAGAGAACACCCGCTCACGTTGTAAAACGACATGAGCACTGCCTCCCTGACTCTGCAGCCAGCGAGAATATAACCCCTCCAGTATGGCACAGAACGCGTTGCACCAGCGCACGCGTCCCGCGTCGTCCCGGCTGACCGGCAACGCCTGATGGCGCAGGCGCAGGCCATCCTCACCGACATCAATCGTCACCACGCCCCAGTGGAAATGGGTCAGCAGCCGGTTGATATTCGCCTCCAGCTCTCCCACCGTCTCCGACGCCGGCAGCGGATGGGTCTCCGCCAGCGAGGCGCCCATCTGACGCAGGAAGGGCTGGCTTTCCAGCTCGCCGGCATTATTTAACATACCTTCGACCATAATCACCAACAGATCGAACCATCCGGCAGGCGTCTGCTGTTGCTGGAACCAGGTCGTGACCACCGGGTTATTGTTCTCCGTCATCATCAATGATCTCCCAACATATAGCGGATATAGAGCCCGGCGGTACTTTCGTTATAATCCCCGAAGGTGTCATAGCCAATCTGGCCCCCCAGCGTCATCTGTTTGTTAACCTTGTAGTCCGCCCCGGCGCGCAGGGTATAGCCGATGCCGCTCTTCGAGGTCGCGGAATAGTAGGCTTCCTTGGCAAACCCATTGCTCACCGCCGTCTCCAGGGTCTGCTGCCACTCCGAATTGGTCGGGAAATAGGCGCTCTTATCCTGACTGTAAGACTGGTAGCCCACCGAGCCGCCAAGCTTCATGGTCCAGTTATCATATTTCTCCGTCAGACTGACCGGCAGCGACACGCTGACATAGTTTTGCGGGCTAAAGTAGCCCCCCTGGCCATAGGTGAAGTAGCTGAGGTTCTTGGAATAATCCATATAGCTCATGCTCAACCCGGTCTGTAACTGGCGGTATTCGTCATGATAGGGCCGCAGATAGACCCCGGCATTGGCGTTAATGCTGGTGTTGCTGGCGACGTTCTGCCCCAGATAGCTGTATCCGCCACCGCCGACATAGAAGCCCGCGTCGCCGTCGTCATAGCTCAGCTGCAGGGTGCCGCCGTTTTTCGTCACCTGCCCCCAGGTTTTACCGGAATAGGCGTCTTTCAGACCAACGTAAGAAAGCAGGCTGTCGGTCAGTGAGCGGCGTTCGCCGGTCAGGATCAGCGACAGGTAGTTGCTCAGCTTAGGCGACCATTTCACCCCACCGACAACGGTATTGAGATCCTGGCCCAGCGGCGTGCTGCCAATATCGACGCGATAATCGTCACCGCTTAATGCCAGCGCCAACTCGACGCCGTTAGCCTTCTGCGAATCAGTTGAGCCGCTGGTCTGGTCAACGTTCGGCTTACGGCTGGAAGAGGCCAGATAGCTGGCGACCTGTCCCGAATCATAGCTCCCGAGCTTCGCCAGATTTTCCATCCCGCTGCTGGTGGTCGGATTGAAATCTGCCGCATTCAGGGTGCCCAGGCCGCTTAAGGCTTCGGCCCCCGGATTGCTGGCAAAATAGGCCGTCCGCTCCGCCTCGGTCATCGAGGCGATCGCCGCCTGCTCGCTGGTGGCGGTACTCACCATATTGGAGACCGCGTTAGCCAGCGGGTTGGCGCCGTAGCGACGCCAGGCGTCGCCGCTGGCGGTTCCGGCGTTCAACGACACCGGGGTGACGGTAAAGTCAAAGCGCGAATCGCCAAATGGCGAAGAAGACCAGGTCAGCGGCGTCCGGAGCTCCGTCAGCTTGCTGGTACCCGATTCGCCGTCGCGCCCGCGCACGTCCATACCGCCCTGCAGCCAGCTGCCGGTTTTCTCCTGCAGCGACTCCATCATGGTGTCCACCTGGCGCAGCATCCGCGTCTCGGCGGTGTCCACTGGCAGATCGGGGCGCTGGATCCCCGGCAGCGTGGAACCGGGCGCGGCGGCCGACTGGGCGACCTGCCACGGCATATACTGCCCGTAGGCGGAGGCCGTTCGCGTCGGCGCCGACGTTTGCGACACGCCGATGAAGGGGTTATCCGCCGCCAGCACCCCGCCGACGGTTGGCGTTTCGCTGCTGTTGGTGCTTTGCATACCCAGCAGTTTGCCGCGGGCGCTACGCAGGTAGGTCATCGCCTGCTGATGATGGCCCTGCGCCTCTGCGACTCTCGCCAGCAGCAGCAGGCGGTCCGGGGAGTTATCCTGACGCAAGCCGCCGGCCAGCTGTTCGGCGCGATCGTTATTCCCCGCCGACAGCGCCACGTCGATGGCCCCGGCGCGCGCATCCTGGTTCGGCGTATCACGCGTCATCAGGTAGTCATAAACCACCCCGGCCTCTTTATTCATTTTGCCGCTCTGGTACAACCGCGCCATCGCGAACATCAGATCGGTATTCTGCGGGTCGCTTTGCATGGCGCGGATCAGCTTGTCATACGCCGCGGCGTAGTTGCCCTGCTCGCGCAGGCGATCGGCTTCGTTGATCACATAGCCATTGCGAATACTCGCCAGCTGCGTCGGCGTACTGCTGGCCTGCAGCTGTGGATTGCTGAGCAAGTTCTGCGCCTCGCCGGTCAGCCCGGCCTGGTTCAGCACCGCAATCTGATCGGCGTAATCACCGGCGTTGCCGGACACCCCGCTGCTGATATTGTTGCGCACCAGCGAGACCGCGGTAGTCAGATCGCCGCTCTCGGCCAGCAGCCGCGCCAGCTTGCCGGCGTCCGCCGGGGCTTTCGGCGGCGTGGAGGCCATCGCCCGCAGGGTATTGCTGGCGGCAGTGCGGTTGCCCTGCGCCAGATAGTTTTCGGCGGTCGCCAGCTGCAGGTTGTAGTTCACCCGCTGGCGTAAATCGCGCATGTCGCTGGTCTGGCTGCCGCCGGGAATGCGCGCCAGCAGCGTCTGCGCCTGCTGCCATGCGCCGTTTTCGCTGGCAAACAGGGCGGCGGCATACAGCGCATTGTTGCTGGCGCCGGGGCGATAGGCCGCCGACATCAGCGAAGAGGCCTCGCTGCCGTTACCCGATTTTTGCAACAGCCGGGCCAGATCAAGGCGCAGCCAGGGATCGTCCGGATAGCGGGCGACGCCTTCGCGCAGAGTGGCAATCGCGCCGCCTGGGTTACCGCTGCTGACCTGCGCCTGGGCCTGACGGCGCACGGCATCGCCCGGCATACCGGCCACCACCCGCGGCTGCAGTTTTTGCTGCAGGCTCTGCGGGAGCGTCTGCAGCATCGCCTGCGCCTCGGCGGATTTATTCTGCTCGCGCAGCACGTAATAGAGGTTTTCCCGCCCCGCCGCGTTCTGCGGATCGTCGCTTAACAGCGAGCGCAGCGTTTGCTCCGCCTGGGGCAAATCTTTGTTATGCCGCAGTACATCAGCGCGGAACAGCTTCGCCGAGGCGCCCCGCGCCCCGCTCTGCTGCGCCAGCGGCGCGGAGAGCGCCAGCGCCTGACTAATATTGCCCTGCTTATAGGCCTGCTGCGCCTGCGCCAGCTGGCCGTAGAACAGCGCATCGGCCGCCTGCTGACGACGGGTCGCCGAGGCGTCGCCGCCCGGCTCAAATACTGTGACGCGGCCTGGTAGTCGCCGCTGCGCTGCGCGATATAACCCATGCCCGCCAGCGCATCGGCATCCTGCGGGTTGGTCTGCAGCACCTCTTCAAATTGCTGCTTCGCGGCGGCGGTATTGCCGCTGTTCAGATTGGCGTAGCCCTGGCCACGCGCCTGACCACTGCGCCGTTCGCGAAAGTAATTCTGGACTTCGCTATCCTGCGGATGCCGCTGCATCCAGGTATCATAATACTGCTCATCGCCGGCCTGCGGGCCCAGCCAGAGCAGCGCCTGACGCAAGCCGCTGTCCGCCTCTTTGTTGCCGCTGGCCATCGGCTCAAGCAGAGCGATCCCTTCCCGGCGGGTCTCTTCCCGCCAGGTTAAGGCTTTGCCCAGCGCCACCCGCGGGGCATTTTCCTGCGGATGCTGGGCCACGTACTGGCGCAGTTCGCTGATGGCCTGCGGATAGAGCGATTTGTCGCTGGCCATGGTCAGGTAATATTCCGCCGCCAGCCCGGCAGGCGGCGTATTGCCATTAAACATGCTGCGCCAGGTCGCCAGCGCCCCGGGAATATTGCCGCCGCGCGCCTGCTGGCGGGCCAGACTGAGCTGCCCCTGCGGCACCTGCGACATCTTTTTAGCGTTGTCTAAATCCTGCAGCCCCGGGCTGTCCGGCGCCGCTTTCGCCAGCCGGGCGCGCCACTGCGCCGCCGCCTGCATATCGCCACCCTGCTGCGACCAGAGCGCCATCAGATACAGCGCCTGGGTGTTATTGGCATCGACCGAAAGCACCTTCTGCAGGGACTCCATCGCCAGTTCGTCATGGGATTTCTCATGCCAGTAGTTGGCCTGGGCGAACAGCGCCTGCAGCGCCGCGTCGTTACCTGCCGCCAGCGCGCCGCCAGCAGCACCGAGAGTCAACGCGCCGGTGAGGCAGAACGTCGTGAGCCGGCGGGAGGTTTTCATCGTTATTGTTATCTTTCTTTTCATTAGTTATCCCCCGAACCCAGACGCTTACGGGCATGACGTTTAAACATCGCGGTCAGCGCCAGTCCCATTATCGAGGTGGCAATCAGCCCCAGCACCGCCAGGAAACCGGAATGCTGGCTGGCATACCAGACAGCCATCATGTACCACGGCATCTGACCGCTGGGGAACGGCGTGCTGACCTGGAAGCTGCGCACCCCGTTATCACTGGTGATCACCGCGGTATCGCCACGGATCCCGGCGTTGATACGCGGCGAGTCCAGATCGGTCTTCAATCGCGCCAGCTGGTCATCATTGCTGGCCATCGCCACCACCACCAGGCGAGTCGCGTTCCACGGCGAACGATAGCTGATGAACCCGCGCCAGGCGCTGCTGGACGAGAAGTAGCGATCGGCATCGAGGCTGGCCGAGGTCCAGTCGCCGGTGAGCCGACGCTGCACTTTTTGCCACAGGTCAGGCTCACGGACGCTCAGTGTGTTATCCACCGGACGATACGGTGAATCAGCCAGCAGGCTCTGGTTAAAGGCCTGCTGATCGAGAGCGGTGACTGCCAGCACGTCACGTTCGCGCAGCGACTGCAGATCCGCGCCACCGGTCGGCATCCCGAGCACGACGCGGTTATTCGCCAGCGCAGTGCCGGTCGCATTTCCGGAGCGCGCCGCCAGATTCAGCAGGGTGGCCACCTGGGTCTCAGACGGGTCCGCCGGCAGCATAAGCGTCGTTTGCGAATAGTCCGCCAGTCGCGAGAAAGGGAATGAGGCGCCAACGAAATAGGAGAGGTTTGGCAGCAGCGAGAAGTGTCGCGTTTTGCTCAAATCAATCCAGGAATCGTCAGTGATCCGGCTCTTGATATTGTTATTCAGCAGTACCGAGCACGGAACATCATCCTTCGGCACCACATTGAAGTACATCGACAGCTGGTTATCGCCGTAGATCAGATAGGGCGCCAGCGGGATGGTAAAGCGCTCCTGGCGCGCATCGCCCCCGAGGTGGCGCCAGACTTTCTCCAGCGGCCCCTGCTTGTTCATCGCCAGGTTATTGAGGAAGGTACCGTTGAGCGTGACGCTCAGCAGGGACTTGTCCTCATTAATCCAGCTTTCCGACGGGAAGCGGTAGCCAACCTGCAGCGGGATCGTCTCGCCATCCCAGAGATAGAGGTCGGGCGCGGCGCGAAAGGCGATACGTAAAGGCTCATGCCAGACGCCGCTGACGGTCGGGCTTTGATCCTTACGCAACAGTTCGCTGAGCCTGACCGGACGATCGGTGGGGATCCAGCGCGGCGCATCGTACGCTTTACCAACCGGGATGGTCTGCGATTCGACATCCAGCGTCGCGGTTTGCGGGGCGAAGTTGCCGCGGGTCAACCGCCAGGCGGCCATGCGCAGCGCGGTATCGTTTTTACCGACAATCAGCAGCAGTTTGTAGGCCGGATTGGCGGGGTTGGCGATGATGCGCAGCAGCGGTTTATCGGTTTCCGGCAGCGTCATGCCGCCCACCTGCTCGCCCGGATGGCCAATCACAATACCATGGCGTTCCGGCAGGCGATCGCGCAGGGCGCTGAAGGCGATGCCGCGATAGTCCGCCTGGATACCCAGCCATGAAGAGACCAGCGCCGCGGCGCTGAAGACGTCAGCCGACGGCTTCGCCCCATAGGCGACCGCGATGTCCGCCGGGGTCATCTGCATACTGTCAAAGAAGGGGCGTGGGAAGTGGCTCAGGTCGTCGCTGATGTTCAGTTGCTGGCTTTCCCAGCTGAAATGCGACGTGGGCAGCACCGTCACCCGCGACGAATCATGAATATCACGCTGGCACTGCAGGGTATCGCCATCGTTGATCTTCACGCTCAGGTTATTGCTGGAGACCATCAGCGCGGGCGGAATATCCAGCTGATAATGGGAGACATCCTCGCCATCGGCACCCAGCGGCAGAGTGCCGAGGGGCTGACCGTTGAGCATCAGCTGCAGGGTGGCGTTGCGGCTCGCCATTTCCGGCGATACGCGGACGGCAAGGCTGAGCTGGGAATGGATCACCACCTGGTCGGAAGGCAGCGTAAAGCTAACGCCCCCCTGCCGCTGGCCGCCGCTGAGGATAATGCCGTCCGGCATCCCCATTTGCGCCAGATTCAGATCGCCTCCCCAAACCGGGGCAACGGGGATGACATCGGGCGCAACCGTGTCGCTCACCGGCGGGGTTACTGCGGGCATCTCAGGCACAGGCGTTGTCAACGCCGCATCGCCTGCGGGGGCGGGCGCTACCGCTGGCGTGGCCTCTTCCGGAGCGGCCGCCGGAGGTTCGTCACCGGGCTCATTGTCCGCCGCGCCGTTGAGCTGCGGAAAACTCAGCGGGACTGAAGCGCCAGTAGCCGGCTCTTCACTGTGCAGCGCAGGCGCAGAGAACATCCCTGCCAGCAGCGCCAGCGTCGTTAATCGCTTCATAACGTCCCATCCTCCTGCGCCGTTTTCGCCACAGCCGTCCGGCTGCGCTGGCTGCGACGGGTTTTCCACGTCAACCAGAACAGTTCGAACACGCAGCGCAAAATGGTGAAGAAGGAGCGGAACGGGTTATCCTGCGGGCGCGGCGGATTAATCCAGGCATCCGCGCGGGCCAGCACCACCCGCACCAGTTCACGGCGGCGCGAGAGAGGAATATCTTCATCAAACTTGAGGCGCAGGAAGCGCTCGTCTGAGGTGACCAGCTGAGCCGGAATGGAGATAGCCCCGGACTGCAGGATCAGCTCAATCTCTTCGATATCATCCTCCAGATGGCGCATATCCGGCGCGGCCACGCGGCAGCCGCCCATCGACAGGTCCGCGGTATGGCTGCGGGAAACGATACCGCTGGCGTAATGGATCACCACCGGAATGTCGACATCGATACGAATGGTTTTTCGCACCTGCCGCGTTTCGCGCGCTACGGCAATCGCCGCCAGCAGGAAGATCAGGCTGTAGATCCCCCACCCGACGTTGAGGGCGATAACGTTGGGATCCGAACCAAAGTAGTCATGGCCTATCGCCCGGACGATGCCGACGACCACCCCCAGGGCCAGCAGGCAGGCCACCACCAGGTGCGGCCGCACCACGGTGAAATCGAAGTAACCGACGTCAAGCAGCCCGCCCTTATCGGTAACGTTGAATTTGCCGCGTTTGGGGAAAATCATCGTCACCAGTGTCGGCAGCACCAGGTGGAAGGCCAGCACAATATCGTAGATCTCCCCCCAGAAGCTGTAGCGATAGCGGCCGTTCATTCGCGAACCAACGTAAATAGCGAGGAACAGATGCGGCAGGGCATAGGAGACAATCAGGCTCGCTGAAGAGTAAATAATATTGAGGTTAAACAGCAGATAAGCCAGCGGGGCGGTGACAAACACCACCCTCGGGAGCGCGAACTGGTAGTAGAGCATGGCGCTCAGGTAGCACAAGCGCTGCTGGAAGGTCAGGCCGCGACCAAACAGGGGATTATCGACGCGAAAGATCTGCGTCATCCCGCGCGCCCAGCGGGTTCGCTGGATGACGTGCACCACCAGACGTTCGGTGGCGAGACCAGCCGCCAGCGGAATATCGAGAAAGGCCGACTTCCATCCCAGACGCTGAAACTTCAGCGCCGTATGGGCATCTTCGGTCACCGTTTCGACAGCGAAACCGCCGATCTGCGCCAGCGCCTCGCGGCGGATCACCGCGCAGGAGCCGCAGAAAAAGGTGGCGTTCCAGTTGTCGTTCCCCTGCTGAATCGGGCCATAGAACAACATCCCTTCGTTCGGGATGTTGCGCCCGACGGAGAGGTTACGTTCAAACGGGTCCGGGGAATAGAAATAGTGCGGCGTCTGCACCAGAGCCAGCATCGGATCTTTCAGGAAACCGCCGACGGTGGCCTGCAGGAAGACGCGCGTGGCGACGTGGTCGCAGTCGAAAACGCAGATAAGCTCCCCGTGGGTCAGGGTCAGCGCATGGTTAAGGTTCCCCGCTTTGGCGTGCTTGTTGTCGTTACGGGTGATATAGCCCACGCCGACGTCGGCGGCGAACACGGCAAACTCACTGCGTTTGCCATCATCCAGAAGATAGATCTTCATTTTATCTTTTGGATAATCAATGCATTGTGCCGCCAGGACGGTATCGCGCACCACCTCTAACGGTTCGTTATAGCTCGGAATATAGATATCAACCGTCGGCCACTTGCTCATATCATCCGGCAGCGGAACAATGCCGCGCTTCAGCGGCCAGACCGTCTGCAGGTAGTTAAGCAGCAGCATCACCCAGATATAAACTTCCGCCAGAAAGAGTCCCATTCCGAGAATGGCTTCAATGGACGAGTTGAAGTGCAGGGTCTGCGTGAGGCGAAAATACATATAACGCGTGGACATCAGCAGCGACGTGACGACCATAATGACCGATACGCTGCGGCGCTTGCTGAAGCCCATCAGAAAGAGAATACCGATACTTAGCAGACCAAAAATATACTGCTTTTGGCTGTCCATCGGCGTGATCACCACCAGCACGGCGACGGGAGACAGCACCAGCGCCAGCAACCAAAAAAGAGATTTTTTCATTCAGCAGCCCTGCAATAAGTTAAAGCCCTGACATGCGTGGCTGGCTGTGCACCGTGCCATCGCCAATGTGGATACCCAACAGCGAAGATATTTTTTTAGCCATGATTTCAATATCAAAGGCCGCTGCGGAGGAGGCGTTGAAGTCCAGGATCGACTTCTGCGAGGCATTAGCCTCTACCACGCTTTCATCACGATGGATCACGCCAAGCAGTCGCTCGCCCAGTTTCTCTTCCATCAGGCTGGTGACGTCCCGGCTGACCTGGCGACGGCTATCGCTTTGGTTTATGACGAAATAGTGCCCGTGCTTATGATTCAGCGCCCCGCCGGTCAGGCGCTGTTTTTCCACGTGCGCCAGGGTCGACATCGAGGCGGTATCCGCCAGCAGCGGGATCAGATGCAGGTCCGCCAGCCCCGTCAGGGCCTTCAGCGCCGGTGAAGGCCCTGGCGGCATATCGGCGATGGTGATAAGCCCGGGATAGTTGAGCAGCGCCGACAGACCGCGCTGGAGAAAATGGTCATTGTGGGTCAGTTGCTCATCAAACGCCTGACGCTGCGCCTCGCTCACTTCGCCGTAAGGCAGGACGAAAATATTGCTGCCGGCGCTCAGCACACACTGGCTCCAGTCATGCAGTTCCAGCGCCTTCGCCACGTAGCCCCGCTCATCGCTCAGCGGCACGCCAAAATGCAAACGCAGCGCGTTCTGGACGTCAAAATCCAGCGCCAGGACTTTGCTGCCAGTCCGCGCCAGCGAATAAGCTAAATTGGCCGCAAGGGTCGTTTTCCCCACGCCACCTTTCGGTGAACAGACGCAAATCAACGGCATGTAGCGATCCTTTCCAGAAGAGATTTCAAAGGCTGGTCTTTATTTTTCGCCACCGGCTCCGCGGTTTTTGCCGCGAACAGGTGGGCATAGTTGTCGGCGCCCGGCGCAGGCCGCGGGGCCATCCTCGGCGGCGGGGCCATCACCGGTTCAGGTACTGGCGTCGCTGCCAAGGGCTCTGCCGTCATCGCTGGCGCCGGAGCGACAGGTTCCGGCATTGCAGGTTCTGCGACCGGCAGTGGGATCGCGGCAATAACTGGGGGGACTGGCGCAACCGGAGGTGATGCTGGCGCGGCGACCACAGGGTCGACACGCTGGAAGAGATCCGCAGGCACGGGCTGCGGCAGCGGCGCGGAGACCGACCCTCCCAGCGCCAGAGAAGCGGGTTTCCCGGCGTCGGGATTCAGCTGATTGAGGATCGCCCAATCCCCATGTTCCCGCGTGGCGGCTTGCGAAGAAAGATCCTGAAATTTGAGGTTTTGCGTCCGCGTTTTTTCTTGAAAGCGCTGCAGATCATCATAATGGTTCATTGATAACCTCATGATTTTAAAAATTTCATATTAAGTTTGTTGTTATTTTCTGGGTATATTAAAAATATCGTGACGCTTCTGGTATGGCAGATAAAGCGCCGGTGGTGACGTACCAATACACACGATTGACAGGGTTATAATAGTTTAGAATTTGATTTTTGGGATGATTCCACGGCAGAAGTATCGCTACACTAACACTTCCCTTTCAGAAGGATAGCCCCATTTTTTAGGTATGCGTACATCCTTAACCCCCGCAACCATCGCGCTTCCCAGTCGTTTTTATATAAAAGTATTACGCCATGATGAAATCATAGCGTCAGTTGGACGAAAGAATAAACCTGAACCATTTTAATTTCTCTTTAATTCTATGGAAGGTGCGAATAAGCAGGTCATTTCTTCCC
>NZ_KV789842.1:0-30661 GCF_001807705.1 Klebsiella sp. HMSC25G12
GGTCCGCATAATGCGGACCGGCCTTTTTTATCGGACATGCTCATCGCCGCGCAGCAAACGACGCGGCGGGAAGTCATCTGGCGGCGGCTTTCTTGCTCGCCGCCTTGCGCCGTTTATCCAGATCCTTAATCAGCTTATTGACCTGTTCATCGGCAAACATCTGCTCCAGGGTGACGGACAGCTTCCGGCGCCAGTTCGGGTACTCAGTGCTGGTGCCCGGAATGTTAACCGGCGACGCCATCTCCAGCCAGTCTTCCGGCTGCAGGCCCAGTAGCGCACTGTTACTGTCGGCAATGTAACGCTGCATCCCCCGGTTGAGGATCCCGGTCATGCTCATCAGAGAGGCCTTATGCCCGGCACGTTTGGGCAGACAGCCGTACTTATGCAACGCATCCAGCAGCCCTTGCTTCGCCAGCTCGCGGTCCTGGTACAGCCCGCGCAGCACCACCTCATCAGGATAGAGCCCCAGCGCTTTACCTAGCGTCAGATCGCCGCTTTCCCAGTAGCCGCGGAGGGTGGGCAGGTCGTGCGTCGTCGCCACAGCCATTGATTGCTCCGGGTACAGCGCCGGCGCGCGGAACGTTTTCTCTGCATCACTCTCAAAATAGAGCACCTTATAAGAATAGACGCCGCTGTTGCGTAACTTGCTGACAATCTCCACCGGTACCGTGCCCAGGTCTTCGCCGATCACCATGCAGCGATGACGCTGGCTTTCCAGCGCCAGAAGCGACAGCAGATCGTCGACGGGATACTGAACGTAAGCGCCATGGTCGGCGGTTTCACCATAGGGGATCCACCACAAACGCAGCACCGACATCACGTGATCGATGCGCAGCGCGCCGCAGTTCTGCATATTGGCGCGCAGCAGGTCGATAAACGGCTCATAGGCGCGAGCGGCAATAATATGCGGATCCATCGGCGGCAGGCCCCAGTTCTGGCCCAGCGGGCCCAGAATATCCGGCGGCGCGCCCACGGACGCTTTCAGGCAGTACAGCTCACGGTCGCACCAGGTCTCCGACCCGCCTTCGGCGACGCCCACCGCCAGATCGCGGTAGAGGCCAATCGGCATCCCGTCGCGCTGGCTGGTTTCCCAGCAGGCGGCAAACTGGCTCCAGGCCAGCCACTGCAGCCAGAGATAGAAACTGACGTCGTCCTCATGCTCAATGCAGAAGGCTTTCACCTCCGGGCTGTCGATATCCTGAAAGGCCTTCGGCCAGGCCGGCCAGCCCCAGCGCAGCGGGTCCTGTTGTACCTGCCAGGCGTGAAGCGCATCGAAAGCGGCCTGCCAGTAGAGGCTTTCCCCTTCGCGCAGAACAAACTCGCGGAACGCCGTCATCTGCTCATCTTCACGGCGAGAGAATCGTTTCCACGCCATACGCAGCGCGGTCATTTTCAGCGTGGTGACCGCGGTATAGTCGACATCATCCGTTTGCCGCGCCGCCTGCAAGGCCTGCTGGGTCGCTGCGGACTGCCACCACGCCTGCGCCTCTTCGCTACGCTGGAAATCTTCAACCGCATTAACGTCGATGTAGATGACGTTCAGCCAGCGACGTGAAGACGGGCTATACGGACTGGCGCTCTCCGGGTTCGCCGGATAGAGAGCATGTATCGGGTTAAGGCCAATAAACGACCCGCCGCGGCGGGCGATTTCCGGCAACATGGCCCGCAGATCGCCAAAATCGCCGATCCCCCAGTTTTTCTCCGAGCGCAGGGTATAAAGCTGCACGCAGGTGCCCCACAGCTTTTTCCCCTCTTTCAGCGGCTGCGGTTCATAGCAGCGCGCCGGCGCGACAATGGTCCGGCAGTGCCAACGCTCTCCCTCCTGGGTGAGCGTCAGGGAGTGGTACCCCTCCGGCAGTTTAGCCGGCAGCGGCAGCGTCTCGCCGCCGCGGGTTTTCCCTTGATACTGCTTACCGTCCTCAGTGGTCAGGATCCACTGATACTCACCGCGTCCTGCCACCGGCAGCGACATTTTTTTGCCGTGGGTGAAAATTTTCACGTTCGGCAGCGGGTTAACCGCCACTTTCGTGGCGGCGGTAGAGCGATGCATCGCATCCAGCAGGCGCTGTTTGGTGACAGCCGCGATAGACTGCGGCTTACCGTGCGCATTGATATAGCTGGGGCTGATGCCCGCCGCCAGCGCGGCATTATCGAGGCGTTTACTCTCCATAGGCCTTCCTTTAGCGTTTCGCCTGCCAGATACGTTGCTGATAATCGCGGATCGAGCGGTCGGAGCTGAACATGCCGCAGCGCGCGGTGTTGAGGATAGCCGCGCGGGTCCAGGCCTCCTGGTCGCGATACAGCTCATCTACCCGTTTTTGCGCCGCTACGTAGGCTT
This sequence comes from Klebsiella sp. HMSC25G12, assembly GCF_001807705.1. Taxonomy (NCBI): domain Bacteria; kingdom Pseudomonadati; phylum Pseudomonadota; class Gammaproteobacteria; order Enterobacterales; family Enterobacteriaceae; genus Klebsiella; species Klebsiella sp. HMSC25G12. The sequence continues at coordinate 2,339 of NZ_KV789842.1, forward strand.
CGAAATCGGCCAGCACCAGGTACGGATCGCCGCCCTGCAGCAGGCTGTGCAGCATCTGATCGAAGGCATGCTTGTCGCCGTTGCTATAGGTGCCGTTCTCCAGCTCCTTAAGCACCGCATCGAGCAGCTTGTCTTTTTTACGCCATTTCAGCGGATCGTAGCCTTTCGCTTTCAGGGCTTTCACCTCTTCAACCGTGTGGCCGAAGATAAAGATGTTTTCCTCGCCCACCTGCTCAGCGATTTCCACGTTAGCGCCATCCAGCGTCCCGACGGTCAGCGCGCCGTTCAGCGCCAGCTTCATGTTGCCGGTGCCAGAGGCTTCTTTACCCGCGGTGGAGATCTGCTCGGAGATATCCGCCGCCGGGATCAGTTTTTCCGCTGCCGATACACAATAGTCCGGCAGGAAGACCACCTTCAGCTTATCGCCGACTTTCGGGTCATTGTTGATCGCTTCCGCTACCTTATTGATGGCAAAAATAATGTTTTTCGCCAGATAGTAGCCCGGCGCCGCTTTCGCGCCGAACAGGAAGACGCGCGGCACGCGGTCCGCCTGCGGGTTTTCGCGGATCTCTTTGTACAGCGCAAGAATATGCAGCAGGTTAAGGTGCTGACGCTTGTACTCGTGCAGGCGTTTGATCTGAATATCGAAAATCGCCTGCGGGTTGATCTCAATCCCGGTACGCTGCTTCACAAACTCGGCCAGATGAACTTTGTTGGCCTGCTTGATATCGCGATAGGTCTGACGGAATGCCGCATCGTCAGCGTATTTTTCCAGATTGATCAGCTGGTCGAGGTCATTGGCCCACTCTTTTTTCAGCGTCTCATCCAGCAGCGAGGCCAGCGCCGGGTTGCACTGCTTGATCCAGCGGCGCGGCGTGATGCCGTTGGTCACGTTATGGAATTTGTTCGGCCACAGCTGGTTATATTCCGGGAACAAATCTTTTACCACCAGGTCCGAGTGCAACGCCGCCACGCCGTTGACAGCAAAGCCGCCCACCACGCACATGTTGGCCATCCGAACCTGCTTGTCATGCACCACCGCCAGCTTCGCCCAGACCTGCTTATCGCCCGGCCAGGTTTTGTCCACCAGCTGTTTAAAGCGGTCGTTGATTTCTTTAATGATCTGCATATGGCGCGGCAGCAGCGCTTTCACCAGCTTCTCATCCCAGCACTCCAGCGCTTCCGGCATCAGGGTGTGGTTGGTGTAAGCAAAGGTTTTACTGGTGATCGCCCAGGCGTCGTCCCAGCTCAGCTGGTGCTCGTCGATCAGCACGCGCAGCAGCTCCGGAATGGCGATGGTCGGGTGCGTATCGTTCAGCTGGATCACTTCGTAATCCGCCAGCTCGGCCAGCTTGCGGCCTGCCAGATGATGACGACGCAGGATATCGGCCACTGAGCAGGCGCACTGGAAGTACTGCTGCATCAGGCGCAGTTTTTTACCGGCCTGATGGTTGTCGTTCGGGTACAGCACCTTGGTCAGTTTTTCCGCGTCGATGCCCTGCTGCTCGGCGCGCAGGAAATCGCCATCGTTGAATTTGGTCAGGTTGAACGGATGAGCGTGTTTGGCCTGCCACAGACGCAGTGGCTGGGCGACGTTGTTGCGATAGCCAAGCACCGGCAGGTCCCAGGCTTCGCCGGTAATGACGAACGCCGGCTGCCATTCGCCGTTTTTGCTGACTTTCCCGCCGATGCCGACCTGGACATCCAGCGCCTCGTTATGGCGGAACCACGGGTAGCTGTTACGCCCCCAGTCGTCCGGGGCTTCCATCTGCTGGCCATCGTCAAAGGACTGGCGGAACAGACCATACTGATAGTTGAGGCCGTAACCGGTCGCCGACTGCCCCACCGTCGCCATGGAGTCGAGGAAGCAGGCTGCCAGACGTCCCAGGCCGCCGTTACCCAGCGCCGGGTCTGTCTCTTCTTCCAGCAGATCGGTGAGGTTGACGTCGTAGCCTTTCAGCGCGTCGCTGACGCCCTCGTACCAGCCCAGGTTGAGCAGGTTGTTGCCGGTCAGGCGACCAATCAGAAACTCCATCGAGATGTAGTTAACGTGACGCTGTCCTTGCGCCGGTTTCGCTACCGGCTGCGCCGCCAGAAGTTCCGCCAGCGCTCCGCTGACCGCGCGCCACCATTGACGCTGTGTCATCTCGGAAGCGGACTGTAAACCAAAATGCTGCCACTGACGCGTCAGTGCAGCCTGAAACTGAGCTTTGTTAAATGAAGTCTGTGACATAATGAGATCCGGGTCCTTTACTAAAACGATGGCGCTAGTGTGCCGACCTCCCGATTCATCGTCCTCATCCCGACGGGGATTAGACAGGGAGGAGTGGCGGGGATGAGCGAAAAGTGTGATCCTGGACACTATAGTGTGGGTGAGAAGGCAAAAATATGCTGTAAAAATCACCGCGATATGACAATCGAGAGGTTACGTCCGCAGGGAAAAAATTTGTTACAGGCCAATACGCGCTAAAAATCTTTCCGCCTCTCGCCAGGTTATTAAAAAAATAAATAGAGAGCTCTCGAGAAATAAGCACATTTCATCACATTGATCCGCAAAAAAGATTACTTCTAAGAAATCACTGACAATAATTTAATAAAAACAAACAACTACTCTTCACATAAAATAAATCTCTCCCCGCTCCGCCAGCCGCCACCTAAAAACCGCTGGCGGCGAGTTCTGCCTGCGATTTTTCCCCATTCTCAACCAATGTCAAAATTTGTGACATAGAGCAAATTCAAGAGCATAAAGTTCGGACATAACTTGCAATAAATTTCATAATCACCGACCTTATTAGATATTAATTACGAAGCGCAAAAAAATCGCAACCTCTCTCTTGCACAGCGAAATGTAGAACTATGTTGATTCCGTCCAAATTAAGTCGTCCGGTCCGCCTTGAACACACTGTGGTTCGTGAGCGTTTACTGGCGAAACTTTCCGGCGCGAACAATTATCGTCTCGTGCTGATCACCAGCCCTGCCGGGTACGGTAAAACAACGCTCATTTCTCAGTGGGCCGCGGGTAAAAACGATCTGGGGTGGTTTTCGCTGGACGAAGGCGACAATCAGCAGGAGCGTTTTGCCAGCTATCTGATCGCGGCGATCCAGCAGGCCACCGGCAACCACTGCGCGGCCAGTGAAGCGATGGTGCAAAAGCGCCAGTACGCCAGCCTCTCCTCTCTTTTTGCGCAGCTGTTTATTGAACTTGCCGACTGGCAGCGCCCGTTGTATCTCGTCATTGACGATTACCATCTGATCAATAATCCGGTGATCCATGACGCGATGCGCTTTTTCCTGCGCCATCAGCCGGAGAATATGACCCTGGTGGTGCTGTCGCGTAACCTGCCGCAGCTGGGCATTGCCAACCTGCGCGTCCGCGATCAGCTTCTGGAGATTGGCAGCCAGCAGCTGGCCTTTACCCACCAGGAAGCGAAACAATTTTTCGACTGCCGTCTGACGTCGCCAATCGAAGCCGACGACAGCAGCCGGCTGTGCGACGATGTCGCCGGGTGGGCCACCGCGCTGCAGCTCATCGCCCTCTCCGCCCGCCAGAATAACTCTTCCGCCCAACACTCCGCCCGCCGCCTCGCCGGGATTAACGCCAGCCATCTGTCGGATTATCTGGTGGATGAAGTACTGGATAACGTCGACGCCCGCACGCGTAACTTTTTGCTGAAGAGTTCTCTGCTACGCTCGATGAACGACGCGTTAATCGTGCGCGTCACCGGCGAAGAGAATGGCCAGATGCAGCTGGAGGAGATCGAACGCCAGGGGCTATTCCTGCAGCGGATGGATGATTCCGGTGAATGGTTCCGCTATCACCCGCTGTTTGGCAGCTTCCTGCGCCAGCGTTGTCAGTGGGAGCTGGCGGTTGAACTGCCGGAGATCCACCGCGCTGCGGCGGAAAGCTGGATGGCGCAAGGGTTCCCCAGCGAGGCCATTCATCATGCGCTTGCCGCTGGCGATGCCAAAATGCTGCGCGATATCTTACTCAACCACGCCTGGGGCATGTTTAACCATAGCGAACTAGGGCTGCTGGAGCAGTCGCTGTCGGCGCTGCCCTGGTCAAATCTGCTGGAAAATCCGCGCCTGATCCTGCTGCAGGCCTGGCTGATGCAGAGCCAGCATCGTTACAGCGAAGTCAACACCCTGCTGGCGCGCGCCGAGCAGGAGATGAGTGTGGAAATGGACACCGCGATGCATGGCGATTTCAACGCGCTGCGCGCACAGGTAGCGATTAACGACGGCGACCAGGACGAAGCGGAACGTCTGTCGATGGTGGCCCTGGAAGAGCTGCCGCTGGCCAACTATTACAGCCGCATCGTCGCCACCTCGGTGCATGGCGAAGTCCTCCATTGCAAGGGGAAACTGACCAAATCCCTCGCCGTGATGCAGCAGACCGAACAGATGGCCCGCCGTCACGACGTGTGGCATTACGCGCTGTGGAGCATTATTCAGCAAAGTGAAATTCTCTTTGCCCAGGGCTTCCTGCAGGCTGCCTGGGAGAGCCAGGAGAAAGCCTTCCAGCTGGTGCGTGAACAGCACCTTGAGCAGTTGCCGATGCATGAGTTCCTGCTGCGCATCCGTTCTCAGCTGCTGTGGGCATGGGCGCGCCTCGACGAAGCTGAAGCCTGCGCCCGCCAGGGAATGGACGTTCTCTCAACTTATCAGCCGCAGCAGCAGCTGCAGTGTCTGGCGCTGATGGTCCAGTGCTCGCTGGCGCGCGGCGATCTCGATAATGCCCGTAGCCACCTGAACCGGCTGGAAAACCTGCTCGGTAACGGTCACTATCACAGCGACTGGGTCTCCAACGCCGATAAGGTGCGGGTGATCTACTGGCAGATGACCGGCGATAAAACCGCGGCGGCCAACTGGCTGCGCCAGACGCCGAAGCCGGAATTCGCCAACAACCACTTCCTGCAGAGCCAGTGGCGCAACATTGCCCGGGCGCAGATCCTGCTGGGCGATTTCGAACCGGCGGAAATGGTGCTGGAAGAGCTGAACGAAAATGCGCGTTCGCTGCGTTTGATGAGCGATCTCAACCGCAACCTGCTGCTGCTCAATCAACTGTACTGGCAGGCGGGACGCAAGAGCGAAGCGCAGAAAGCCTTGCTCGAAGCCCTGACGCTCGCCAACCGCACCGGCTTTATCAACCACTTTGTGATTGAAGGCGAGGCGATGGCTCAGCAGCTGCGCCAGCTGATCCAGCTGAACACTCTGCCGGAGCTGGAGCAACACCGCGCCCAGCGTATTCTGCGCGACATCAACCAGCATCATCGCCACAAATTCGCCCACTTTGACGAAGGGTTCGTCGAGCGGCTGCTGAATCACCCGGAGGTGCCGGAGCTTATCCGCACCAGCCCGCTGACCCAGCGCGAATGGCAGGTGCTTGGCTTAATCTATTCCGGTTACAGCAACGAGCAGATTGCCGGCGAGCTTGACGTGGCGGCCACCACCATCAAGACCCACATTCGCAACCTGTATCAGAAACTGGGCGTCGCCCACCGGCAGGACGCGGTGCAGCATGCTCAGCAGTTACTCAAGATGATGGGATACGGCGTCTGACGACGCCGTTGCCGTTTAGCACAGCTCCAGCTGGAGGTTGTTATCGGTGATGACCTTCAGCACGCCCGCCGGCGGCAGCACGTCGGTATAGACCGCATCGACCATACTGATACTACCCATATTGACCATCGCATTGCGGCCAAACTTGGTATGATCCACCACCAGCATCACGTGGCGTGAATTCTCAATGATCGCGCGCTTGGTGCGCACTTCATGATAATCAAACTCCAGCAGCGAGCCATCGCTGTCGACGCCGCTGATGCCAAGAATGCCGAAGTCGAGACGGAACTGCGAGATAAAATCCAGGGTCGCTTCCCCAATGATCCCGCCGTCGCGACTACGCAGTTCACCACCGGCGAGAATAATGCGGAAGTCCTCTTTCACCATCAGCGTGTTGGCCACGTTCAGGTTATTGGTGACAATGCGCAAATCGTGGTGATCGAGCAGGGCGTGCGCCACCGCTTCCGGCGTGGTGCCGATATCAATAAACAGCGTCGCCCCGTCGGGGATCTCGCTGGCTACCCGCCGGGCGATACGCTCTTTTTCCGCCGTCTGGGTCGCTTTGCGATCGTGCCAGGAGGTGTTCACCGAGCTGGAGGGCAGCGCCGCGCCGCCGTGATGACGGAGGATCATTTTCTGTTCGGCTAAATCATTCAGGTCGCGGCGGATGGTCTGCGGGCTGACCGCGAACTGCTCAACCAGCTCTTCCGTGCTGACGTAACCCTGTTTTTTTACCAGCTCGATAATCGCGTCATGACGTTGTGTTTGTTTCATGAAATATCCCTGGAAAAATGTCGCCTACCCGACCCCTGTCGGTAAGTCTTTATGCGCGTTTTCGCCCATGCAAGGTATCAACAAACGCCATCGCCAGGCCGGTCGCCAGACCAGCCACATGCGCGCCGTTAGCGATCGCCATGCCGAAAACGTCAAACCAGCCAGCAATTAACCACACTAAAGAAAAGAGTATCAACCCGCGCTGCAGATAAATACCGCTCTGCGGATCGCGCTCGCCCCGCAGCCAGACGTAGCCCATCAGCGCATAGACCACGCCCGATAAGCCGCCAAACCACGGGCCGCTAAACTGATGCTGCACGAAGCCGCTCAACAGGGCGCTGATAACGGTGATCACCACCAGTTTGCCGCTGCCGATGCGTTTTTCCACCGCGCCGCCGAGATACCACCACCATAGCAGGTTGAAGAGAATATGCATCAGCGAGAAATGCATGAAAGCATGGCTGAAATAGCGCCAGGCTTCGAACTGCAGCGAAGGATCGTAGGGCCAGGCCAGCCAAATCATCACCGGCTGATCGCCCAACAGATTTTGCAGGATAAACACCGCGATGCAGATGAGCAGAATCGCCCAGGTGAACGGGCCGGCGTTATGCCGCAGCGTGGCAAAGAAAGGAAAGCGCTGATAGCGCAACCCGCTATTGGTCTGTCCGGACTGCCAGCTCGCCGCCAGATAACGCGGGTCCTCCGGGTTCTCAAGGAAGCGGGCCAGCTCAGCCCTGACACGCCCGGCCTGACTCTCATCAGCCAGCCAGACGTCGCTCTGGGCGTGCTGCTGAATGGTCAGGATAATCCCCTGCGTCGCCATATAATCGACAAACGCCTGGGCCACCCGTGGATTGGCAAAAGAGGTAATCATTAACATGCAGCGAATCGCTTATTCCACACAAAGGGGGATAGTATACCTGCCAGCCGTTAAAACGTCCCGTGCGCCACTTCCGCCGGGAAATGGCGATGCCAGGCGTCGAACCCGCCATCAACGCTGTAGACCTTATCAAACCCCTGCTGCAGCAGATACTGCGCGGCGCCCTTGCTGCTGTTGCCGTGATAGCACATCACCATCACCGCCGTGTCAAAGTCGTGGTCACGCATAAACGCGCCCAGCGTATCGTTGGTCAGATGAAACGCGCCCGGCGTATGGCCCATCGCATAGCTTTGCGGATCGCGGATATCCACCAGCACCGCCGTCTGCTGATGCAGCTTCTGGTGCGCTTCTTCAACGTTGATACATTCAAACTGTTCCATGATTCTCTTCTCTTTCTCGTCATGACGGGCGATCGCCGGCCCAATTTTACCCTGTAGTGTACCGTCAGGCGGTAAAGAAACGCCAATATGTTACACCCATCACTCCAAAATGTTTTTTTGATGTTACCAAAAGCGCGTTTGTTTGCTATAGTGAGCGATATCGAGCATTTGTGAGCTTAAACGAAAGTGTGAGAGGGTAAGAACGTGGAAACCAAAGATCTGATTGTGATAGGCGGAGGCATCAACGGTGCCGGTATCGCGGCAGATGCCGCCGGGCGGGGTTTATCCGTACTGATGCTGGAAGCGCGCGATCTCGCCTGCGCTACCTCCAGCGCCAGTTCCAAACTTATCCACGGCGGGCTACGCTACCTCGAACACTATGAGTTCCGCCTGGTCAGCGAAGCGCTGGCCGAGCGTGAAGTGCTGTTAAAAATGGCTCCGCATATCGCCTTCCCGATGCGCTTTCGTCTCCCGCATCGTCCGCATCTGCGTCCGGCATGGATGATCCGTATCGGCTTGTTTATGTACGATCATCTGGGCAAACGCACCAGCCTGCCGGGCTCCACCGGCTTGCGTTTTGGCGCAGAATCGGTACTTAAGCCGGAAATTGTGCGCGGTTTCGAATATTCCGACTGCTGGGTCGACGATGCCCGCCTGGTGCTGGCCAACGCGCAGATGGTTGTCCGCAAAGGCGGCGAAGTGCGGACCCGCACTCGCGCCATCTCGGCAAAACGAGAGAATGGCCTGTGGGTGGTGGAAGCGGAAGATATCGATAGCGGCGAGAAGTTTACCTGGAAGGCGCGCGGTCTGGTCAATGCCACCGGTCCATGGGTCAAACAGTTCTTCGACGAAGGGATGCATCTGCGCTCGCCTTACGGTATCCGCCTGATCAAGGGCAGCCACATCGTGGTGCCGCGAGTGCATACTCAGAAGCAGGCCTATATTCTGCAAAACGAAGATAAACGTATTGTGTTTGTTATCCCGTGGATGGATGAGTTCTCCATCATCGGCACGACGGACGTCGAGTATAAGGGCGATCCGAAAGCGGTAGCCATTGATGATAAAGAGATAAATTACCTGCTGAACGTCTATAACGCGCACTTTAAAAAGACTCTCAGCCGGGACGATATCGTCTGGACCTACTCCGGCGTCCGTCCGCTGTGTGATGACGAGTCGGATTCGCCGCAGGCGATCACCCGCGACTACACGCTGGATATTCACGATGAGGACGGCCAGGCGCCGCTGCTCTCCGTCTTCGGCGGGAAGCTGACCACCTATCGCAAGCTGGCCGAGCATGCGCTGGAAAAACTGACTCCCTATTACAAAGGAATCGGCCCGGCATGGACCAAAACCGCGGTGCTCCCCGGCGGCGATATCGGCGGCGACCGCGACGACTATGCAGCAAAACTACGCCGTCGCTTCCCGTTCATCAGCGAATCACTGGCCCGCCATTATGCCCGCACCTACGGGAGCAATAGCGAGTGGATCCTGAAGGAAGCCAGCGCCCTGAGCGATCTGGGGGAAGATTTCGGCCATGAGTTTTATGAAGCCGAGCTGAAGTATCTGGTTGAGCACGAATGGGTGCGCAGCCTGGATGACGCCATCTGGCGTCGTACCAAACAGGGCATGTGGCTGAATGGCGAGCAGCAAGCGCGCATCAGCGAATGGCTGGCGCAGCATGCGGGAAAGTCTGAACTGTCGTTAGCGTCCTGACATCGCGCGGCGCCAGGAGAGAAATACCCGGGCTATGGCTTGCGCTTGGCCCGGATACCTGTTCACAAATTAAACGAGACTTTTTTTCCAGTCGGCAACGTGACATTTATACTGAGTTCTCCCCCCAATGCCGCAATGTAGCGTTTTAGGGTCGAAAGCCGCGGATCGTTATCAGCCTGTTCCATTTTAGCGATCGTTGGCTGCTTTACCCCCATAGCCGCAGCCATCTCTGTTTGCGACATTTGCAACTCTTCTCGAAGCAAGTTTAAAGCGACAGACTGGCGTATCTCTGCCGCTTTCGCTGCAATACGCTGCTGGCTTTCAGGACTCTGTTTCGCCATGAGTTCTTTTAGCGTGGCCATTATCGCTCCTTAGTCAGGTGTTGGCTGAATTCTCTGTCAGCCAGAGTAATCGTCTCTTTGTAAAAACGTTTCTCATTCATGCCATCCTTATTGCCCGCACATAAAACGATAGCTTTCCGCAGAGGATCAAAAGCAAAAAAGGCGCGGATGGGGAGCCCATGATGCTGAACCCGGAGTTCTTTCATATTCTGAAACGTTGAATCTTTCACCGTATCAACATACGGGCGCCCAAGCTGCGGACCAAACTCAGACAAGATGAGCATCGTGGCCAACATATCCTCTTTTAAAGCTCTACTTTGTAATTCGAACCAGGCATCAAACGTATCCGTCGTTTCTACATCCCACATAGGCGATCCCTCATAGCCTAAAGGCTATCATCCATATTATAGCCATTAGGCTATGAACGTAAACTTATTGAGCATTTATCGTACTGCTGGCGAATTCACGTCAATAGTATATTCCCGCAATAGCCTGAATCCTCCCCGGCACTTTTCCGAATAAAACGTTCTCCGCACAGACAGAAACGGGGCCAAATGGCCCCGTTGAGTTGCATTGACTGGCTTACAGCCTTACCGGGTCGATATGCCAGATATATTTCGCGTACTCCTGGATCGTCCGGTCAGAGGAGAAGTAGCCCATGTTGGCAATATTCAGCATCGCTTTATAGGCCCACTCTTCCGGATGTTGATACAGCTCGTCGACGCGATCCTGACAGTCCACATAGCTGCGATAGTCCGCCAGCACCTGGTAGTGGTCGCCAAAGTTAATCAGCGAATCCAGCAGGTCGCGGTAGCGCCCCGGTTCCGCCGGGCTGAACACGCCGGTACCGATCTGCGTCAGCGCCTGGTGAAGCTCTTCATCCTGCTCGTAGTATTCGCGTGGTTTATAGCCGCTGCGACGTAGCTCCTCCACCTCTTCCGCGGTGTTGCCGAAGATAAAGATATTCTCTTCGCCCACGTGCTCCTGCATCTCCACGTTCGCCCCGTCGAGGGTGCCGATAGTCAGCGCTCCGTTAAGGGCAAACTTCATATTGCTGGTGCCGGAAGCTTCAGTGCCTGCGAGGGAGATCTGTTCCGACAGGTCTGCCGCCGGAATAATCAGCTGCGCCAGGCTGACGCTGTAGTTGGGGATAAAGACCACCTTCAGCTTGTCGCCAATCTGCGGATCGTTATTGATCACCGCGGCCACATCGTTGATCAGGTGAATAATATGCTTGGCCATGTAGTAAGCCGAGGCCGCCTTACCGGCGAAAATGTTCACTCGCGGCACCCACTCCGCCTGCGGATCGGCTTTGATCCGGTTATAGCGGGTAATGACGTGCAGCACATTCATCAGCTGGCGTTTGTACTCATGGATGCGTTTGATCTGCACATCAAACAACGCCTTCGGATTCACCACCACATTAAGCTGCTGCGCAATATAGCTGGCCAGTCGCTGTTTGTTTTCCAGTTTAGCCTGACGCACCGCCTGATTGACCGTCGGATAGTCGATATGCTGCTTCAGCTCGTCAAGCTGGCTCAGATCGGTCCGCCAGGTGCGGCCGATATGCTCATCCAACACTTTCGACAACGGCGGGTTGGCCAGCGCCAGCCAGCGGCGCGGCGTGACGCCGTTGGTGACGTTGGTAAAGCGCATCGGGAAGATTTTAGCGAATTCGGCAAACAGCGACTCCACCATCAGCCGCGAATGCAGCTCCGACACGCCGTTGACCTTGTGGCTGACCACCACCGCCAGCCAGGCCATCCGCACGCGACGGCCGTTGGACTCGTCGATAATCGAGGTTCGGCTGAGCAGCGCGGTATCATTGGGATACTGCTCCTGCAGGGTCTTGAGGAAGTAATCGTTAATCTCGAAGATAATCTGCAGATGGCGCGGCAGAATTTTGCCCAGCATATCCACCGGCCAGGTCTCAAGCGCCTCGCTCATCAGCGTATGGTTGGTATAGGAGAAGACCTGACAGGTCACCTCGAACGCCTCGTCCCAGCTGAATTTATGTTCGTCGATAAGCAGGCGCATCAGCTCCGGTATTGACAGCACCGGGTGGGTGTCATTGAGGTGAATGGCAATCTTGTCCGCCAGGTTGTCAAAGGTCTTATGCAACATGTAATGGCGGCTCAAAATATCCTGTACCGTCGCCGACACGAGGAAATACTCCTGGCGCAGACGCAGCTCGCGTCCGGAGTAGGTCGAGTCATCCGGATAGAGCACGCGGGAGACGTTTTCGGAGTGGTTTTTATCCTCTACCGCAGCGAAGTAGTCGCCCTGGTTGAATTTACCAAGGTTAATTTCGCTACTGGCCTGCGCGCTCCACAGACGCAGCGTGTTGGTGGCGTCGGTGTCAAAGCCGGGGATGATCTGATCGTAGGCTTCCGCAATAATCTCTTCCGTCTCAATCCAGCGGGTTTTCTTCCCTTCCTGCTGAATGCGGCCGCCGAAACGCACTTTATAGCGGGTGTTGTGGCGCTCAAACTCCCACGGGTTACCGTACTCCAGCCAGTAGTCAGGGGACTCTTTTTGTCGGCCATCGACGATATTCTGTTTAAACATCCCGTAGTCGTAGCGGATCCCGTAACCGCGTCCCGGCAGGCCCAGCGCCGCCAGGGAATCCAGGAAGCAGGCCGCCAGACGGCCCAGACCGCCGTTGCCAAGACCAGGGTCATTCTCTTCATCGATCAGCTCTTCCAGATCGAGCCCCATCTCCGCCAGTGCGCTGCTCACATCGTCATAAATGCCTAGCGACAGCAGCGCGTTAGAGAGGGTACGGCCAATCAGGAACTCCATCGACAGATAGTAAACCTGGCGCACTTCCTGCGAAAGCTGCGCGCGGTTGGAGCGCAGCCAGCGCTCCACCATGCGATCGCGAACGGCAAACAGCGTGGCGTTAAGCCATTCATGCTTGTTGGCGATGGCCGGATCTTTACCGATGATAAACATCAGCTTATAGGCAATAGAGTGCTTTAACGCCTCAACGCTCAGCGTCGGTGATGCATAGCTAAAGGGTACATTCATAACAATGACTCCAGTGGTTACATCAAGCGTTGATAAAGTTCGCGATAGGAGTTCGCGGCAACCTGCCAGCTAAAATCCATATTCATCGCCTGACGCTGCACATAGCGCCAGAGCGACGGGCGCGACCAGAGAACAAAGGCGCGACGGATAGCGCGCAGCAATGACAGCGCATTGCTGTCCTCAAAGACAAACCCTGTCGCCAGACCATCGGCAAGGTTCTCCAGCGAACTGTCAGAGACCGTGTCCGCCAGCCCCCCGGTGCGGCGCACCAGCGGCAGCGTGCCGTACTTCAGACCATACAGCTGAGTTAAGCCGCACGGTTCAAAGCGGCTCGGCACCAGAATGACGTCGGCGCCGCCCATAATGCGATGGGAGAAGGCCTCATGGTAGCCAATCTGCACCCCCACTTTGCCCGGATGTTCGGCGGCGGCGGCGAGGAAACCTTCCTGCAGCACCGGATCGCCGGCGCCCAGCAGCGCCAGCTGGCCGCCCTGCTCAAGCAGACCCGGCAGCGCTTCGAGCACCAGATCCAGCCCTTTCTGGCTGGTCAGGCGGCTGACCACGGCAAACAGCGGCGCTTTGTCATCGACCTTCAGGCCCATCGCAATCTGCAGCTGACGCTTGTTCTCCGCCTTCTCCTCCAGCGTGTCGCGATCGTAGCGCATCGGCAGCAGCAGATCGTTTTGCGGACTCCAGATACCGTCGTCAACGCCGTTGAGGATCCCCGACAGCCGTCCTTCATGATGGCGCTGGCGCAGCAGCCCTTCCATGCCGTAGGCGTATTGCGGTTCGGTGATCTCGCGCGCGTAGGTCGGGCTTACCGCCGTAATATGGTCGGCGTAGTAAAGACCGGCCTTCAGAAACGAGATCTGACCGTTAAACTCGAGGCCATGCATGTTGTAAAACGACCACGGCAGCTCGATATCATTCATATGCCAGGAGTAAAACATCCCCTGGTAGGCCAGGTTGTGCACGGTAAAGACCGATTTAGCCGGGCGTCCGCGCGCCGCCAGGTAGGCCGGCGTCAGGCCGGCGTGCCAGTCATGGGCATGCACCACATCCGGGCGCCAGAATGGATCCAGTCCGCTGGCCATTTCGCTTCCCACCCAGCCCAGCAGCGCAAAGCGCAGGACGTTGTCGGTATAAGCGTGCTGGTTGGTATCGTGGTATGGGCTCCCCGGCCGGTCATAGAGATGCGGGGCGTCTATCAGGTAGATCCCCACGCCGTTAAAGTGGCCGTACAGCAGCGTGATCCGCCCGGCGAAGGTATCGCGGCGGGTTACCACCTGGGCATCCACCACGCCGCGGCGGATATCGGGAAACGCCGGCAACAGCACGCGGGTGTCGATACCCTCCGCAATTTGCGCCGCCGGCAGTGCGCCGATGACGTCCGCCAGACCGCCCGTCTTTAACAGCGGGAACATCTCAGAACATACATGTAAGACCTGCATTAGCGCTCCTGTTTGTGCCCCAATTTCCGCAGCATGTCGCGGGTCACCAGCACGATACCTTCCTCTGAGCGATAGAAGCGGCGTGCATCCTCTTCCGCGTTCTCACCAATCACCATACCTTCCGGGATGACGCAGGCGCGGTCAATCACGCAGCGACGCAGGCGGCATGAGCGCCCCACCCAGACATCTGGCAACAAGACTGCCGAATCAATGTTACAGAATGAGTTCACCCGCACGCGCGGGAACAGCACCGACTGCACCACCACCGACCCGGAGATAATGCAGCCGCCGGAAACCAGCGAGTTCAGGGTCATGCCGTGGCTACCGGAGCGGTCCTGGACGAACTTCGCCGGCGGCAGCGATTCCATATGGGTGCGGATCGGCCAGTTCTGGTCGTACATATCCAGCTCCGGCGTGACTGACGCCAGATCGAGGTTGGCCTTCCAGTAGGCCTCCAGCGTTCCCACATCGCGCCAGTACGGCTCAGCGTTCGGGTCAGACTGCACGCAGGAGAGCGGGAAAGGATGTGCATAAGCCATGCCAGCTTCGGTGATCTTCGGAATGATATCTTTGCCGAAATCATGGCTGGAGTTTTCGTTGCGATCGTCTTCTTCCAGCAGCTCATAAAGATAGGCGGCGTCAAAGATATAAATGCCCATACTGGCCAGTGATTTGGTCGGGTCGGTTGGCATCGCCGGCGGGTTAGCGGGTTTCTCGACGAATTCAATGATTTTTTCGTTTTCATCGACCGCCATGACGCCGAAGGCGGATGCCTCTTCAATGGGCACCGGCATGCAGGCCACGGTGCAACGCGCCCCTTTTTCGACATGGTCAATCAGCATGCGCGAGTAATCCTGCTTATAAATATGATCGCCCGCGAGGATCACCACGTACTCCGCTTTGTAGCGGCGGATGATGTCCAGGTTCTGCGTCACTGCGTCCGCCGTGCCGCGATACCAGTTTTCGCCGTGCACGCGCTGCTGGGCTGGCAGCAGATCGACAAACTCATTCATCTCTTCGCTGAAGAACGACCAGCCGCGCTGGATATGCTGCACCAGCGTGTGCGACTGATACTGGGTGATGACGCCGATACGGCGGATCCCTGAGTTAATGCAGTTAGATAATGCGAAATCGATAATACGGAACTTGCCGCCGAAGTGAACGGCAGGTTTCGCACGCTTAATGGTGAGATCCTTGAGCCGGGTGCCACGCCCGCCCGCGAGGATCAACGCCACGGATTTGATGGGTAATTGACGCGCCAGCATCAGCGGATCGTTTTTTTCAAGCCTAACCATGATTAACTCCTTTTTACACCCCAGCTTTCCTTCTCATCCCGCCGCGCCGCCGCCACGAGTTCAACCGGAAGCTTCAGGGATTACGACCTTTGAAATACGCACACTCCGTGCGCGGGCCCATGCCAGACAGCCATGATGACCGGATTATCCTCTCCGGCGAAGGGAGGAACGGCGCGCCATTCCCCCTCAGGTAAAACCATATCGACCACCTCTGCGGTGGCGTTCAGCGTGAGCAGCCAGCGATCAGACAACTGGATCTGCATACACGCTGCGCCCTGCTGCCACTCCCCGGCAGTCAGCGGCTGGGCGTTGCGATTAAGCCAGCGGACATTGCCATCGCCCTCCTGCCACCAGCGGTTGCGGGTGAGCGCTGGAATGCGACGGCGCAGGTGGATCAGCGCCGCGGTAAACGCGGTTAATCCCGGGTTCGCCTGACGCCAGTCCAGCCAGGTCAACGCGTTATCCTGGCAGTAGGCATTATTGTTGCCGTGCTGGCTGTGGCCCTGCTCATCGCCCGCCAGCAGCATTGGCGTCCCCTGAGCCAGCAGCAGCGTCGTCAATAGCGCATGCACGCTGGCACGCCGCCGTTCAATCACCGCAAGATTGGCGTCTAATCCCTCTATACCATGATTGTTGCTGTAGTTATTGTTAGTCCCATCGCGATTCTCCTCCCCGTTTGCCTCATTGTGTTTCTGATTGAAACAGACGCAGTCGCGGAGCGTGAAGCCATCGTGGGCCGTCACCAGGTTCACCGTCGCCGATGGCCGTTTGCCATCGCGAGCAAAGAGATCGCTGGAGGCCGCGAAGCGTTGCGCAAAGTCACCGAGGGAGACGTTTTGCTGCAGCCAGAAACGACGGGAAATATCGCGAAAATGGTCATTCCATTCGGCGAACAGCGGTGGGAAATTAGCCACCTGATAGCCGCCCGGGCCGATATCCCAGGGTTCCGCAATCAGTTTCACCTGCGACAGCACGCTGTCGCGGCGGATAGCCTCGAACAGAGGCGCATCCTGGCGGAATTCCGGCGTCCGCCCCATCACTGAGGCGAGGTCGAAGCGAAAGCCGTCGACATGGCACTCATCCACCCAGAAGCGCAAACACTGGCGCGCCCATTCCACCACCCCGGGGTGGCTGAGATTGAGCGTATTACCGCAGCCGGTCCAGTTGTGATAATCGCCATCCTCCCTTACCCAATAATAGCTACGGTTGTCGATTCCGCGCAGGGAGACGGTGGGCCCTTCGAGATCAATTTCCGCGCTATGGTTGAGCACGATATCCAGAATCACCTCGATGCCGGCGGCATGAAGCGCCTTAACCGCATCACGAAACTCATCGAGGGCACGCGCGGGATCGCTGGCATAGCGCGGATCCAGCGCGAACCATGCCAGCGGGTTGTAGCCCCAGTAGTTGCTCAAGCCCATCCGCTGCAGTCGCGGCTCGCTGGCGAACTGCGCTACCGGCAACAGCTCGAGGGCGCTGATGCCCAGCGATTTGAAGTAAGCGATCATCACCGGGTGGCCCAGCGCCTTATAAGTTCCGCGAATGGCTTCCGGCAGCTGCGGGTGCAGCAGGGTGAGTCCTTTCACGTGCGCTTCATAAATCACCGTTTCCCCCCACGGGGTACGCGGCGGCTTATCGCCCCGCCAGTCGTAATGCAGATCCACCACTTGCGATTTTGGCGCGATTGCGGCGCTGTCGCGATGATCCGGCTCCCACATTCCACCATGCAGGCGTTCGTCATCCGGCAGATCGCCCTCGACCCGATACGCGCAGGGATCGAGCAGCAGCTTCGCCGGGTTAAAGCGGTGCCCCTGCGCCGGGTCCCAGGGACCATGCACCCGATAGCCGTAGCGCAGGCCCGGCCCGGCAGCGTCCAGCCAGCCGTGCCAGATGTCGCCGCTGCGCGCCGGGAGATCGACGCGTTGCTCGTTACCCTGCTCGTCGAATACGCACAGCTCCACCCGCTCCGCATGGGCGGAGAAGAGGGCGAAATTCACGCCCTTGCCGTCATAGCTGGCGCCCAACGGCGCAGGTTTGCCTGCCGCAAGTGAGGTCATTGCGCCTCCCGGACCAGCCAGATCGTCGCCAGCGGAGGCAGGGTCAACGATAGCGAATGTTCGCGGCCATGGCTGGCGATCGCGTCGCTCTCCACCACACCGCCGTTACCCTGGTTGCTGCCGTGATAGTGCATGGAGTCGGTATTCAACGCCTCGCGCCAGCGTCCCGGCTGGTTAATGCCGAAGCGGTAGTCATGGCGCGGCACCGGCGTGAAGTTGCTGGCGACGATAATCTCATTCCCGGCCCGGTCGCGGCGCACAAAGACAAACACCGAACGCTCATGGTCGTCGACCACCAGCCATTCGAAACCGTAGGGGTCAAAATCCAGCTCGTGCAGCGCTTTATGGTGACGGTAGGTATGGTTCAGGTCACGCACCAGTCGCTGGACGCCATGGTGCCAGTTGTCGCCGCCCTCCAGCAGATGCCAGTCGAGGCTGCCGTCGTGGTTCCACTCGCGGCCTTGAGCGAACTCATTGCCCATAAACAGCAGTTTTTTACCCGGGAAGGCGAACAGCCAGCCGTAGTAGGCGCGCAGGTTGGCAAACTTCTGCCAGGCATCCCCCGGCATGCGGTCGAGAATCGATTTTTTGCCGTGTACGACCTCGTCATGGGAGAGCGGCAGCACAAAATTCTCGGTGTAGTTATAGAGCATGCCGAAGGTCATTTTGTCGTGATGGTAGCGGCGATGCACCGGATCGAGCTTCATGTAATCCAGGGTGTCGTGCATCCAGCCGAGGTTCCATTTGAACCAGAAGCCCAATCCACCGCCGGCAGGCGGACGGGTGACGCCAGCAAAATCGGTGGACTCTTCCGCCATCGTCACCGCGCCCGGCGTCTGTTCGCCGAGGATGCGGTTGGTGCTGCGCAGAAACTCAATAGCTTCCAGATTTTCCCGGCCGCCGTATTCGTTGGGGATCCACTCACCTGCCTTGCGGCTGTAATCGCGATAGATCATTGAGGCCACCGCATCGACCCGCAGGGCATCAATACCGAAGCGCTCGATCCAGTACAGCGCGTTACCGACGAGGAAGTTGCTGACTTCGCGGCGACCATAGTTGTAGATCAGGGTATTCCAGTCCTGGTGATACCCCTCGCGTGGATCGCTGTGCTCATACAGCGAAGTACCGTCAAACGAGGCAAGGGCAAAATCATCCGCCGGGAAGTGGCCGGGCACCCAGTCAAGAATGACGTTCAGCCCGGCGGCGTGCGCGGCGTTGATAAAGTAACGGAAATCGTCGCGGGTGCCGAAACGGCGGGTCGGCGCATAGAGCCCGGTGGGTTGATAGCCCCAGCTGCCGTCGAACGGGTGCTCGTTAACCGGCAATAGTTCGAGATGGGTGAAGCCCATCCATTTCGCGTAGGGCACCAGCTGGTCGGCCAGCTCGCGGTAGCTCAGCCAGAAATTATTATCGGTATGACGGCGCCAGGAGCCGAGATGCACTTCATAGATAGAGATCGGGGCATCAAACTGGTTCGCCGCTTTGCGGTCCGCCGGCTGTTCCACTTTGGGCGGCAGGTCGCAGATAAGCGAGGCGCTTTCCGGACGCATTTGCGACTCAAAGGCGTAAGGGTCGGCTTTGACCCGCAGATGGCCGTGGGCGTCAATCAGTTCGAATTTATACAGCTGGCCATTATGCGCGCCGGGAACGAACAGCTCCCAGATCCCGGACTCTTTGCGGAATCGCATCGGGTGGCGTCTGCCATCCCAGTAGTTAAACTGCCCGACCACCGACACGCGGCGGGCATTCGGCGCCCACACCGAGAAACGGGTACCGGTGACGCCGTCCATGGTGGCAGCGTGCGCGCCCAGCGTTTCGTAAGGGCGCAGGTGGGTCCCTTCGGACAGCAGCCAGACGTCAAGATCCTGCAACAGCGGACCAAAGCGATAAGGGTCATCAATCAGATTCTGCTGCCCGTGCCAGGTGACGGCCAGCTGATAGCGAAAGGCGTTTTTGCGACGTGGCAGGACGCCGCTGAAGAAACCACGCGAGTCGAGGCATTCGAGCTTGCCGACTTTGCGTCCGGTTTTCGGTTCAATAACCCACACGTCGGTGGCATCGGGTAATAATGCGCGTACTTCCAGCCCGGCGTCAGTACGGTGCATGCCGAGCACGGAAAAGGGATCCGCGAAATGACCGGCGATTAGCGCATTAATCACGTCTCTATCAATATGATTAGACATGCTTTCATCCTGTTGTAAGTGTCGCTCATTCCTGTAACTGGCGACTTTTTTTGACCTGAACGGCGCAGTGCTCTCAGCATCCTCCTGCTCCGTCCCACCTTCAGGTAAGGAATTCCTTACTTAAAGCATAGCCAAGGCTGAGTTACCTCCGTGGGGAAAAATCTAACATCCGCGTTTACTCCTTGTATTACGCAAAAAAAAAGGGGGCTTGAAGACCCCCTTTCTGTTCATCCTGCGCTTACGCCAGCTGCCGAAGCATCCGGCGCAGCGGCTCCGCAGCGCCCCACAACAGCTGGTCGCCAACGGTAAAGGCCGACAGATACTCCGGCCCCATATTCAGTTTACGCAGGCGCCCTACCGGGGTGGTCAGGGTGCCCGTCACCGCGGCTGGGGTCAGCTCGCGCATGGTAATCTCGCGATCGTTCGGTACCACTTTGGCCCACGGGTTGTGCGCGGCCAGCAGCTCCTCAACGGTCGGGATAGACACATCTTTCTTCAGCTTGATGGTGAACGCCTGGCTGTGGCAGCGCAGCGCGCCAACGCGGACGCACAGGCCGTCTACCGGGATAACGGACGAGGTGGCGAGGATCTTGTTGGTCTCCGCCTGGCCTTTCCACTCTTCGCGGCTCTGGCCGTTATCCAGCTGTTTGTCGATCCACGGGATCAGGCTGCCCGCCAGCGGTACGCCGAAGTTATCCACCGGCAGCTCGCCGCTGCGGGTCAGCGACGTCACTTTGCGCTCGATATCCAGAATGGCGGAAGCCGGATTCGCCAGCTCTGCCGCAACATGGTTGTGCAGCTGACCCATCTGGCTCAGCAGCTCGCGCATATGACGCGCGCCGCCGCCGGAAGCCGCCTGGTACGTTGCCACGCTGACCCACTCCACCAGATCCTGGGCAAACAGGCCGCCGAGGGACATCAGCATCAGGCTAACGGTACAGTTGCCGCCGACAAAGGTTTTGACGCCATTATTCAGGCCGGCGGTGATCACGTCCTGGTTAACCGGGTCGAGGATAATGATCGCATCGTCCTTCATGCGCAGCGAAGAGGCGGCGTCAATCCAGTAACCCTGCCAGCCGCTTTCGCGCAGCTTCGGGTAAATCTCGTTGGTGTAATCGCCGCCCTGGCACGTGACAATAATGTCCAGTGCCTTCAGCGCGTCCAGATCGAACGCATCCTGAAGCGTGCCACCGGTGCTACCGCCGAATGACGGCGCTGGCTGTCCCAGCTGGGAGGTAGAGAAGAACACCGGGCGAATGGCGTCGAAATCGCGCTCTTCAACCATGCGTTGCATGAGAACAGAGCCGACCATTCCGCGCCAGCCGATAAAACCAACATTTTTCATAACGTATTCCTGCGAGGTGTGTGCTGTTTGTGCCTGGCCAGTTTCCAACTGGATTATCCCTCACCTTACAAAATGCAGCTAAAGTCGCAAGTGAAATTAATCAATGATTGCTGAACAATCAGAAAAGCAACTTATCCTGCACATTGTCCACCGTCGCTGGTCGTCGTCAAAAACGCAACGATTATCGGGGAAATCCCCTGCGCAATGGAATATTTTCCGTTGCTATTTTATTGATCCTGATTATGGATTGAGCGCGAAATCAGGTGATTTACCGCTTGCCAAATAAACGCATCAAACCCAGGCACAGCAAGGGCTGACGAGGGATACGAGTATCGTCGTAGCGCTAATAAGGGCGAATAGCAGGCAAGGAAAAGGGGGAAAAAGGGCGGCTTATTACAAAGAAGCCAGGGTAAGCAGCGTTACCCTGGCTTTTTATACCCCGCGAGCGGGAGGTGAGCGGGCTTAGCTCAGCAGCTGGAAAGCGATCATACCGACAATCGCCCCGGTGGTACCCAGGATGGTTTCCATCATGGTCCAGGTTTTCAGCGTCTGGGCTTCCGTCGCACCAGTAAATTTACCGAACAGCCAGAAGCCGGCATCGTTCACGTGGCTCACCACAATCGAGCCGCCGGCGATACAGATAGACAATGCCGCCATCTGCGCGCCGCTGTAGTTCAGTTGCTCAATGACCGGCATCACCAGGCCAACCGCCGTCAGACAAGCAACGGTCGCGGACCCCTGAATGATACGGACGGCAGCCGCCAACACGAAGCAGGTAATCGCAATCGGCAGACCCAGGCCTGTCAGCGCTTCGCCGAGCGCCGGGCCGACGCCGGAGTCAACCAGCACCTGCTTGAAGACGCCGCCGGCGCCGATCACCAGCAGGATAATCCCCGCCGGCTGCAGCGCGTGGCCACAGATCTCCATCACGCGGTCTTTCGCCATCCCCTGGCGCATCGCCAGGCCGTAGATCGCGACCAGGCAGGCAACCAGGATCGCGGTGAACGGATGGCCGATAAACTCGAACCATTCGTAGGCAGTGGAACCCACCGGCACAAAGCGCGCGGCGATGGTTTTCAGACCCACCAGCACCAGCGGCAGCAGGATCAGCGACAGGCTAAAGCCGAAGGAGGGCATTTTGCCTTCGCCGAGATGCGGTTCGCTGATATCGTCAGGAATATGCAGCTCAACGTAGCGGCTAATGAAGTTACCCCACAACGGACCGGCGATAATCATCCCCGGGATCGCGGCGCACAGGCCAATCAGGATCATCCAGCCAAAGTCGGCGTGCATTTGCGACGCCAGCAGCATCGGCGCCGGCCCGGGAAGCAGGAACGCGGCGGCGGCGGCCACCCCGGCAAACAGCGGGATCACCAGCTTCACGAGGTTAGTGCCGGTATGGCGCGCCATCGAGAAAGCGACGCTGATCAGCAGGACAATGGCCACTTCGAAGAACAGCGGCAGCGCGCAGATAAGACCGGCAAGACCAATCGCATAGTGCGCGCGGTTGTGGCCGAAGGATTTGAGCATCTTGACGGCAATCTGATCGACCGCCCCCGTTTCATGCAGGATCTTACCGAACATCGCGCCGAGCGCGACGACGATCGCCAGGAAGCCCAGCGTACCGCCCATCCCTTTCTCCATCGTCGCCGCGATTTTATCCAGCGGCATGCCGGAGAAGAGACCTGCACCAATAGAAACCACCATCAAAGCCACGAAGGCGTGCATCCGCGCTTTCATGACTAAAAACAGCAGCAGCAATACCGAGCCGACTGCTGTTAAAACAAGCGTTAAAGTACTCACTAGTGACTGCCTTTGTTGATCACCTCGATGGTGCTGGCCACCACGCCTTCCAGCGGCTGGTCGATATCGACGATAAGCACATCGCTCTCGTCGGCGCCTGGTTCCTGCAGCGTTTCAAACTGCGTCACCAACATTTGGGTTTTGAAGAAGTGTCCTTTGCGTGCCTTCAGACGGTTTTCGATCACGTCGAAATCGCCTTTCAGATAGATGAAGGAGAGGTTCGGGTTGCCCTTACGCAGAATGTCGCGGTAGCTCTTCTTCAGCGCCGAGCAGACGATCAGCGACACCTTGTTGGTACGCTGCATAGCAAACGCGGCGTCATTCAGCGCCTGCAGCCACGGCGTGCGGTCATCATCGTTCAGTGGCTCACCGGAGGCCATCTTAGTGATGTTGCTGCGCGGATGCAGAAAGTCGCCGTCGAGAAACGCGGCATGCAGTTGATGCGCCACTTCGCTGGCGACAGCGGATTTCCCGCTGCCGGAAACGCCCATCAGAACATAGACGTGGTGATCATGATTAGTCGTGCTCAAAGCATCCTCCCACCGGACAGGTACGCCGCGCCATGGCTGACTCATCCAGCGCGAAGGCGGCGTATCGGTTAATTGTTACGGGTAACTGTTATCGGTAACATTGTCATGCCGGACCTGTGGAGAAGCAATATCCATTCGTGCCAGATGTGAATATGTGTGATCTACTTCAAACTTGTCAGTTTAAATTGATCCGCCCGGTGACAATGTGAAACCTAAATCTAACATCTTAGGGGTAATCGCTTCACCACGAATGCGCGCCAGCAGCCGTTCGGCACCGATGCGTCCCATCCGCTCGCGCGGGGTCAGGACGCTGGCGAGACGCGGCTCCATCACCTGGCCGATATCATGGCCGTGGAACCCGGCGATCGCCATATCATCGGGGATCTTCAGCCCCAGGCGCTGGCATTCAAACGCCGCGCCGACCGCAAGGTCATCGTTGGTACAGAAGATACCGTCAAGCTGCGGATATTCGCGGCGCGCCTGACGCATCAGCTCAATACCCGACGAGTAGGACGAAGACTGCTCCACCATCACGCTATAGGGCGTCATCCCGGCGTCGAGCATCGCCTGCTCGTACCCCTTCTGTTTGATGATAGTTCGTTCATCGAGACGCGCCCCCAGATAGGCGACGTGGCGGTGGCCGCGGGCGATAATCGCTGCGGTCATCTGCCGGGCGGCTTCAAAGTTATCAAACCCGACGGCGATATCGAGGCACGGCGACCGGCTGTCCATCAGCTCCACCACCGGAATGCCGGCGACTTCAATCATCTTCAGGGTGCGAGGCGTATGAGTGCGTTCGGTGAGGATCAGGCCGTCAATGTTCCAGGAGAGCATCGATTCGAGGCGTTTCTCTTCCATTTCCGGCTTATAGCCGTAGTGCGCCAGCATGGTTTGATAGCCGAAGGCGTCGGTGACGCTTTCGATACCGCGCAGCACTTCCGAGAAGACCTGGTTAGTTAACGACGGCAGCAGCACGCCGATGGCGCGGCTGGTCGCGTTGGAGAGAATGTCAGGGGCGCGATTGGGAATATAACCCAGTTCATCGAGGGCAACGGCAATCTTGCCACGCAGCGCTTCGGAGACCTGCTCCGGGTTGCGTAAATAGCGACTGACCGTCATTTTGGTCACGCCGACAAGATCGGCTACATCCTGAAGTACGGGTCTTTTCTTTTTCATCGTCCTGACTGTGATCAACGGGGAAACATTTTCTCAGTTTATCACGGACAAAGCGCAACCTTCGCCGATGTTGGAGAAGGTTGCGCAATTTATTTAACCTGGCTCAGATAACTATCAAACCGGCGGCAGATCGAACAGCAGGATCTCGCTATCGCTGTCGGCATGAACCGAAATCGCCTGCTCGTCCCAGATGGCCAAACCGTCGCTGGTGGTGGCTTTGGTACCGTTGATGGTCACTTCGCCTTTGACCACCTGGATCCACACGCGGCGTTCCGCGGCAATCTGGTGAACCGACTGCTCATCTTTCAGCAGCGCCCAGCGATAGAGTTCCATATCCTGGTACACCTTCAGCGAGCCATCTCGCGCATCTGGCGACAACACCAGCTGTTTGCCCTGGGCGGCGTCGAAGCGGCGCTGCTCGTAGCGCGGGGTAATGCCGGTTTCTTCCGGAATAATCCAGATCTGATACAGACGCAGACGATCGGTTTTGCTCGGGTTGTACTCAGAGTGGCGCACCCCGGTACCCGCACTTATGATCTGGAACTCGCCTGCCGGCACCTGCTCTTTGTTGCCCATACTGTCCTGGTGCTCCACCGCCCCTTCCAGCACATAAGTCAGGATTTCCATGTCTTTGTGTGGATGGGTACCGAAGCCCTGACCGGCGTCGATGACGTCGTCGTTAATCACCCGCAGGGCAGAGAAGCCCATAAAATTCGGGTCATAATAGTTGGCGAAAGAGAAAGTATGCCAGGAATCCAGCCAACCATGGTTAGCGTGGCCACGTTCGTTCGCTTTGCGTAAGTAGATCATGTTGCACCCCCGTATGTTTTCGATGGAGTCAGTGTGGACCCATTTCGCCGTCGATCATAGAGGGTGAAAATTGACTCCTCTGTTCAAAAAATATGAACAAGCGTCGAGGAGCCCGTTTTGCTTATTTTGCCAGGGTGATGGTGGCCGGAGAAGGCTGTTCAAAGCCGCGCTCCAGGATCTCCATATTGGTGAGAACGTCAGATTCCTTGACGTAATTCGGCTGGCCGTTGACGAGAGTTTCATACAGCGCGTCGTACACCCGACCGTAGTCGCCGGTCTCCAGCGGCACCGCTTCACGCACCGTCTCCCCCGCCTCGTTGACGTACACCAGCTCGCCGACGCTGTCGTCCGCGCCAAAACCCGGCTCGCCCGGCATGATATTGGCCTTCAGGCTGGTCTCCTGCTGGTCAATGCCGTATTTCACAAACGAACCTTTATGGCCGTGAACGATGAATTTCGGGTAGTCGATCTGCACCAGGTGGCTGGTTTTGACGATGGCCTTCAGATCGCCGTAGAACAGTTGGGCCTCAAAGGTGTCATCCGGGTTGGCTTTATTGCGCAGCGAGCGCAGATCGTAAGAGACATGGTCCGGACGGCCGAACAGCGAAATGATCTGATCCAGGGTATGCACGCCGAGACCATAGAACTCGCCGTTTTGCGGGCCGCCGGGGTTGGTCTCCGCCACCGGGCGGTAGTTATCGAAATGGCTTTCGATCTCCACCAGTTCGCCGAGTTTCCCGCTCTCAATCACCTTTTTGGTGGTCAGGAAACAGGAGTCGAAACGGCGATTCTGGTAGGGCGTCACCGTGAGACCTTTGCTGTTTGCCAGGGAAAACAGGGTTGTGGCCTCCTCAAGCGTCGGGGTGAACGGCTTTTCCACCAGCACGTTTTTCCCCGCCTCCAGCGCCTTTTTCGCATATTCGAAATGACTGTCGGCGTGGGTGCAGACCACCACCAGATTGACCTGTGGGTCGTTTAACACGTCATCAAGATCGCTGGTGAAATGGATATGGGAATACTGCGGCGCCTGCTCCTCGGGCTTCGCCCGGCGGCGGTAGATATGCGCCACCTGCCAACGGTCTTTGCGGTGCAAAACGTAAGGAAGATGGTAGCGGGTGGTACTTTTGCCGAAGCCAATAAATGCGCAGTGCAGAGTCATAACGCTGTCCTTAGTTGATGAGCTACCTTCAACCATAGCGCAAGCCGGGCCATCACTTCATCCTCTCTGTCCGCTTTCCTGGAAGATTCGCCAGCAAAATAGTTCAAGCATCACTTATACGAAAATATTAATAACCAATTGATTAACCAGGAATTAATTCGCCATTTTCCAGCTAAAAAACTTGATCCTAACGGCGAAACTACGGATAAGTGGAGGGCAAACCAGGACGTTGCTGATGACTAACGGAGTAGCCAGCCGCTGCTAATGGACAAACAGTATTTCGCCATAAACGGCACCCTTTTTTTCTGGCTTCTTGGACTGATCGCCTGGTCTGTCGATGCCATCGCGCTGGCGCGCCTGGCGGCCGCCTGCGCGCTTGTCGCTTTCCTCCTCCATAGCCAACGGAACAAGATTAACGCGATGTTTATTAAGAAAAATAAAACGGAACCTCAAGCGTCAGAAGCAGCCACATTTCCGGCAATAAACCCAGAACCCGAAGCGGTCGCCAGCAAAAAACACGAGACCACGATCATCGCCAGCGGGGTACATTTCGTCGGCAATATCGCCGCCAGCGGCCATGTCTATATTCACGGCCAGTTGACCGGCAACATTGAGGCCAAAGAGCATCTGATTAAGGTAATGCGTGAAGGCCAGGTGGAGGGCAACATCAGCTGCCGGGAGCTGATTATTGACGGCAAGGTGCAGGGCCAGTGTCATGGCGATAGCATCACCATCGAGGAGCACGGCCATCTGGATGGTACCCTCGCCTATCGCGCGCTGGCGATCAAGAAAGGCGGGGTTTTTAGCGGTCGCGCTGAAATGCTGGCCGCAGCGGAGAACAAAAGTCATATTCTCGGTCTGGTAGCAGACACGCCATCCAAAGCCGACGCGGAGCCCGCCAGGCCGCAGAGCGCCTGAAATAGCGGCAAAAAAAAAGCCAGCACCCGGCTGGCTAAAGTAATACTGGAAGCAATGTGAGCAATGTCGTGCTTTCAGGCTTTCCGCAAGGGTCTCCCTGAATGCAGGACAATAATAATCATTCTCATTCGCACTTGTCTACTTTTTTTTGCAAATAATGCGTGTTGACTCGAACGCCGTAGTCAGTGATGTTTAAAGGGACTTTTCACCTGAATGAGGAACAAGGAATGAGTGACATCGTGATACGCCATGCTGAACCGAAAGATATTGACGCGATTCGTCAAATTCACGCCCAGCCGGAGGTGTATCACAACACGCTACAGGTCCCTCATCCATCCGAACATATGTGGCGGGAGCGGCTAGCCGATACGCCCGGCGTGAAGCAGCTGGTGGCCTGTATCGATGAGCAAGTCGTCGGCCATTTAAGCATTGCCGTCGTCCAACGTCCTCGCCGTAGCCACGTCGCCGATTTTGGTGTCAGCGTGGATTCGCGCTGGCACAACCGCGGCGTCGCCAGCGCGCTGATGCGTACCATGATTGATATGTGCGACAACTGGCTGCGGGTTGAACGTATTGAGCTGACGGTGTTCGCCGATAATGCCCCGGCGATTGCGGTGTATAAGAAGTACGGCTTTGAGATCGAAGGCACCGGCAGGCGTTACGCGCTGCGCAACGGTGAGTATGTGGATGCGTATTATATGGCGAGAATGAAGTAGCGTGTTGCCGGGTGGCGGCGACTGGCCGCCCTCTGTGCGCTCCCTGCGTCATGAGAGTCATAACGCAGAAGAAATATCGGGAGCGCAATGTGCTCTGAATTAACACAAAGCACATATTTTTCCCGGACCAAAAAGTTGCAAACCGATAACAGTATCTACGTTCGTGCAGTTGTAGGCCCGGTAAGCGCAGCGCCACCGGG
>NZ_KV789842.1:30681-47570 GCF_001807705.1 Klebsiella sp. HMSC25G12
GTAGGCCCGGTAAGCGCAGCGCCACCGGGCAACACATCAATACCCCGCCGTTAAATCATCCGGCGAACGCGGATCGGAGGCGCCATACAGCATGCCGTCCGGCCCTACCATGATGCTTTGGGTACTGCCCATCGCCTCTTTCAGCGCCACTTTCTGCCCCTTCGTCTCGAGCAGCTTCAGGGTATCCGGGCTAAAGCCTTTCTCCACCCGCAGCTCATCCGGCAGCCATTGATGGTGGAAACGCGGCGCATTGGTGGCTTCCGCGACGTTCATCCCGAAATCGATGGTATTGACCACCATCTGCAGTACGGTGGTGATGATCCGACTGCCGCCCGGGCTGCCTGTCACCAGCCAGGTTTTGCCGTCTTTCACCACAATGGTCGGCGACATCGACGACAGCGGGCGTTTTTTCGGCTCCACCGCATTGGCGTCGCCGCCCACCAGACCATAGACGTTAGGCACGCCGGGCTTCGCCGAGAAATCATCCATCTGGTTATTGAGTAAAATACCGGAATCGCCGGCCACAATGCCGGTACCGAAGGTGGTATTCAGCGTATAGGTCACCGCCACCGCATTACCCTCTTTATCGACCACCGAGAAGTGGGTGGTCTGGTTACTTTCATACGGCGCCAGCTTGCCCGGGCGGATCTGACTGGAAGGTTTGGCCTTGTTGACATCAATCTCGGCGGCAATTGCTTTGGCGTAAGCTTTGCTGGTCAGCGCCTGCCACGGCACTTTGACGAAGTCAGGGTCGCCGAGATATTCAGAACGGTCGGCATAGGCGTGTTTCTCCGCCTCCGCCATCACCTGCATAGCATCGGCACTGCCAAAGCCATATTTCTGCATATCGAAGTTTTCGAGGATATTGAGGATCTGCACGATGTGGATCCCGCCGGAAGACGGCGGCGGCATGGAATAAACCTCATACCCGCGATATTCGCCGCTAACCGGCGTACGCTCCACGGCCTTATAGCTGGCAAGATCGGCTTTGGTGATTAGCCCGCCGTGCTTTTTCATCTCGTCAGCGATCTGGTCGGCGATGGCCCCTTTATAGAAGGCCTCCGGGCCGTGCTCGGCAATCAGCTCCAGGCTCTTACCGAGATTCTTTTGCACCAGCCGGTCGCCCTTTTTCAGCGGCTCGCCGTTCTTCCAGAAGATCGCTTTACTGTTTTCATGCTGCGGGATCACTTCGCTGCCATAGGTCTTCAGATCGTCCGCCAGCGCATCGTTAACGATAAAGCCCTCTTCTGCCAGCTTAATCGCCGGGCGGATCACTTTGTTCAGCGGCATGGTGCCGTATTTTTCCAGGGCGAGAGAGAAACCGGCGACGCTGCCTGGCGTGCCGGAGGCCAGATGCGAAGTCAGTGATTTTTTACTGTCCGGGTTGCCCTGGTCGTCAAGGAACATGTCGCGGGTGGCCTGTTCCGGCGCCATTTCGCGGAAATCGATCGCCGTGGTCTTGCCGTCTTTAGTCCGCAGCATCATAAAACCGCCGCCGCCGATATTCCCGGCCTGCGGATGCGTGACCGCCAGCGCGTAGCCAACCGCCACCGCCGCATCGACAGCGTTGCCGCCCTGGCGCAGAATATCCACGCCGACGCGGGTCGCCAGCGCGTCCACCGACGCCACCATCCCCTGCCGGGCGCGTACCGGGTGGAACACATCTTCCTCTACGCCATAAGAGACCGGCGGCGGCGGTGGCGGATTGGCGGCGACGGTGAAACTACCGCCCGCCAGCAACGCAGCGATGACCACCTGGCGCCATATTGTTGTTTTTATCATTGTCTTACTCCTGAAAGGTAGGTTTCATTCCCCGCTTAAGCCTGGTTGATAACTCCTAAAAAATCATTGTTATGGCGGATTCGAGGTACACTTAAGTGATCCCACGCACGGGAGGAGAAAACCATGAAAGCGATTCTGTTTCTGGCGGCGCTGATGCCGCTTGGCGTATTAGCCCAGCCGATCAATATTAATAACAACCCTAACCAGCCGGGTTACGTGGTGCCCAGCCAGCAGCGCATGCAAAATGAGATGAAGGTGCAGCAACAGCAGCAGCAGAGCATGCTGAAGCAGGATCTGAACAATCAGACCCGCTCGCAGCAGCAGCATTTGCAAAACCAGTTGCAGACGAATCAGCAGCGCGCGGCCCAGGGCGGTAATCTCAATCCGCCGCAGCAGGTGCTACCGAACAACAACGGTGGAATGCTGCGGCAGACCAACCCGTAAAGGTCAGCCGCCGCAAATCCGTCTTAAGGGTGGAAATTCGGCCCGATGACGTCAATGGCATCGGTGCAGATGCAATCTACCCCCCAGCGCAGCAGCTCGGCGGCGCGCTGGGGTTTATTGACCGTGTACACCAGAATATGCAGGCCGGCCTGTTTCAGGCTCGCCACCCGCGCCGCATCCAACAGCTTGTGATTGAGGTGAATCGACACGCAGCCCAGCCGGGTGGTCAATTCGCGCCAGTCATCGCGCCACTCATCCAGCAGCAGCCCGCGCGGCAGCTCGGGCGCGGCTTCCTGCGCCGCCTCCAGAGCATCGATTTCAAAAGAGGAGAGCAGCGGCGCGGCCATGCCTTGCCACAGATCGCGCGCAGCCAGGGCCACCACGTTGCCGGTCTGCGGCCCCAGCCCGGTGGTCGGCTTAATTTCGATATTCGCCATCATACCGTGACGGCGGCAGCGCTCCGCCACCTGAGAGAGCAACGGCAGCGGCTCGCCCTTAAATTCACGGCTGAACCAGCTGCCGGCATCGACCTTCAGCAGATCGTCCCACGCCAGCTCGCCCGCCACGCCCCAGCCGTTGCTGGTGCGTTCGAGATTATCGTCGTGCAGCAGAAAGATCTGCCCGTCCTTCGACAGCTTGACGTCAAATTCAATCATCGTGTGCCCGTAGCGGGCGCCAACGTCTATAGCCGCCAGGGTGTTCTCCGGCGCCAGTTTACCGCCGCCGCGATGGGCGACGATGCGGGGATAAGGCCAGTTACTCATGCGCGTTGTCCTGTTTCACCATCAAAGAGATGCAGATGTTCCAGGGGCAGATGCAGCCATAGCGTGCTGCCGCCCGCCGGGCGCTGCTGATGCGGCAGTCTGACCACCAGCTTCTGCTCGCCCCAGCGCCCGTGGGCGAGGTTATCGGCACCTAAAATTTCCAGGGTATCCATCAGCAGCGGGATGCCGCCTTGCGCCTGCGAGCTTAAAATAAAGTGCTCCGGGCGGATACCGAGCGTCATTTTACGCCCGGCGTAGCGCCGATGCTCGTGATTCATCGGCAACGCCATGCCACCGGCCAGCTCGAAGCGGCCGCCGTCATCGCTCACCCGCCCTTCCAGCAGATTCATGGCCGGGCTGCCGATAAAGCTTGCCACAAAGCGGCTGGCGGGCTTCTCATACACTTCCACCGGGGTGCCGATCTGCTCGGCAACGCCTTTATTCATCACCATCACCCGCTGGGCCAGGGTCATCGCTTCGACCTGATCGTGGGTGACGTACAGCGAAGTCGTTTTCAGGCGGCGATGCAGCTGCTGCAGTTCCAGACGCATCTGCACGCGCAGCTTGGCGTCGAGATTTGACAACGGTTCGTCGAACAGGAATACCGCCGGGTCACGCACGATAGCGCGGCCCATCGCCACGCGCTGGCGCTGACCGCCGGAGAGCTCCCGCGGGCGACGCTTGAGCAGACCATCCAGCTCCAGAATACGCGCCGCCTCCTGCACCCGCTCGGCAATCAATCCCTTACCCATGCCGCGGATCTTCAGCCCCCACGCCATGTTCTCTTCCACGCTCATATGCGGATAAAGTGCATAGTTCTGGAACACCATCGCGATGCCGCGATCTTTCGGTTCCATCTCAGTCACCCGTTTGCGATCGATCCAGATATCGCCGCTGGTCACCCGCTCCAGTCCGGCAACCATCCGTAGCAGCGTTGATTTCCCGCAGCCCGACGGGCCGACCATGACGATAAATTCCCCGTCCGCCACGTCCAGCGTCAGCGGTTGAATCACCTGGGTTTTGCCATCCCAGCTTTTGCTTACTGCCTGTAGTTTTAAACCAGCCATTTTATTTCTCACTATCGACCAGGCCACGCACAAACGCGCGCTGCATGGCTAAAACGATGACAACCGGCGGGATCAGAGTGAGCAGCATCGCCGCCATCACCTGATTCCACTGGGTGGTACCTTCGCCGGTGGCGATCATGCCTTTGATACCGGCGACGGCGGTGCCAAGATTCACATCCTGAATAATCAGCAGCGGCCACAGATATTGGTTCCAGCCGTAGATAAAGGTGATGACAAACAGCGCCGCGAGATTGGTTTTCGACAGCGGCAGCACGATGTCGCGAAAGAAGCGCATCGGCGAAGCGCCATCGATACGCGCCGCTTCAATCAGCTCGTCCGGCAGGGTCATAAAGAACTGGCGGAACAGGAAGGTGGCGGTGGCCGAAGCCATCAACGGCAGCGTTAACCCGGCGTAGCTGTCGAGCATGTTGAGGTTAGCGATGACCTCCACCGTCGGGAAAATCCGCACCTCAACGGGCAGCATCAGGGTGATAAAGATCATCCAGAAGAACAGGTTACGCAGCGGAAAGCGGAACCAGACGATGGCGAACGCCGAAAGCATCGACACCACGATTTTGCCGACCGTAATGGCGAATGCCATGATGAAACTGTTGAGCATCATCAGCCAGAACGGCGCGCTGTTGACGCCGACGCCGTTCACCCAGATGGTCTTCATGTTCTCCAGCAGATGGCCGCCGGGGATCAGGGTCATCGGCGTTTCAAACACCGATTGGTTATCCAGCGTCGCCGCCACGAAGGCGACGTAGAGCGGGAATAAAATGACGGCAATACCCAGAATCAGCATGGTGTGGCTGAAAATCGTCAGCCCGCGACGGTTCTCAATCATTGGTAACGCACCTTACTTTCAACGTAACGGAACTGCACCACCGTCAGGATAATGACGAGGAACATCAGCACCACCGACTGCGCGGCGGAAGCGGAAAGATCGAGTCCGGCAAAACCTTCGCGATAGATTTTGTAGATCAAGGTGGTGGTGGCCTGCACCGGGCCGCCGGCGGTGGCGGCATCGATCACCGGGAAGGTGTCGAAGAAGGCGTAAACCAGGTTGACCACCAGCAGGAAGAAGCTCACCGGCGCAATCAATGGCAGCGCCAGCTTAAAGAAGCGACGAATGGGCCCGGCGCCGTCAATGGCGGCGGCCTCAACCAGCGAACGCGGGATCGACTGCAGCGCGGCGAAGAAGAACAGGAAGTTGTAGCTTATCTGCTTCCATACCGAGGCGAAGACCACCAGGAACATCGCCTGGCCGCTGTTTTGCGCGTGGTTCCAGTCGTAGCCCAGCTCGCCGAGGAAATGGGTGATCAGCCCGCGCCCGGGGTTAAAAAGGAAGATCCACAGCACCGCCGCGACGGCGGGAGCCACGGCGTACGGCAGCAGCATCAGCGTTTGATAAAAGCGGCTGCCGCGCACCACATAGTCGACCAGCGCGGCAAAAAACAGCGAAACGAGCAGGCCGCTAACAGTCACCAGGGTGCTGAATTTTATAGTGGTCCAGAACGAGTCCAGATAGTACGGGTCGTGGAACAGCGCAACGAAGTTATCCAGGCCGACAAACTGGCTGGAGAGACCAAACGGATCGACGCTCTGCAGCGAGTACCACAGCGCTTCGCCCGCGGGCCAGATAAAGAAAATCAGCGTGATAATCAGCTGCGGCGCGACCAGCACATAGGGCAGCCAGCGTGAGCGGAATACCGGACGGGATGATGACATTGAGATTGGGTTCCTGAACAATGCCGGGAGGCGGCTACGCCTTACCCGGCCTACATAGGGCACATCGTAGGCCCGGTAAGCGCAGCGCCACCGGGCAAGTTACAGATTACGATTTGGTCGCTTGCTCGAAGCGACGCAGCAACTGATTCCCACGCTGAACAGCGGAATCCAGCGCCTGTTGCGGGGTTTTCTTGCCGGTCCACACGCTCTCCAGCTCTTCATCGACGATGGTGCGGATTTGCGGCATGTTGCCCAGACGCAGGCCTTTGGTGAACGGCAACGGCGGCTTGTTCAGCATCTGGCGGGTGGCGATATCGGCGCCCGGGTTCTTATCATAGAAGCCCTGCTGGCGCGTCAGATCGTAGGCCGCAGTGGTGATCGGCAGATAGCCGGTTTTCTGGTGCCATTCGGCGGCGATTTCCGGTTTGGTCAGGAAATCGAGGAACTTCGCCACGCCGGTGTAAGTCTCTTTGTCTTTACCCTGCATCACCCACAGGCTGGCCCCGCCGATGATGGCGTTCTGCGGCGCGCCTTTCACGTCGGCATCGTATGGCATCATGCCGACGCCGTAGTTGAATTTGGCGTACTGACGAATATCGGCCAGCGAGCCGGATGACGCGGTAGTGATCGCGCAGTCACCGTTATAGAACTTCTCGGTGGACTCGTCTTTGCGCCCGAAGTAGCTGAAATCACCCTTCTTGTTCATCTCTTCGAGCAGGGCGATATGCTTCACCTGCTCCGGCTTATTGAACTCCAGTACCGCATCGGTACCGTCGAAGCCGTTATTTTTCGTGGCCACCGGCAGACCATGCCAGGCGCTGAAATTTTCAATCTGGATCCAGCCCTGCCAGCCGCTGGCGTACCCGCACTTCATCCCGGCGGCTTTCAGCTTCGCGGTATAGGCCGCCAGATCCTGCCAGGTCTTCGGCGGCTGCTCCGGATCTAAGCCGGCTTTTTTGAAGGCGTCTTTGTTGTAGTACAGCACCGGCGTAGAGCTGTTAAATGGCTGGGAGAGCAGATGGCCGGTTTTCGAATCGGTGTAATACCCGGATACCGTCGGCACGAACTGCGATTCATCAAACTTGATGCCCGCCTCGCTAAACACCTGGTACACCGGCTTAATGGCTTTTGACGCCATCATGGTGGCGGTGCCGACTTCATACACCTGCAGGATCGCCGGGGCGTTGCCGGTACGGAAAGCGGCGATACCAGCACTCAGGCTCTGTTCATAGTTGCCTTTGTATACCGGAACGATTTTGTAATCAGGATTGGCCGCGTTAAAGCGTTGCGCCAGAGAATCCACTTCTTTACCCAGCTCGCCTTCCATTGAGTGCCAGAATGGGATGGTGGTAACCGCCAGGGCCTGACCGGCAAAAGCCAGGCTCAGCGCCAGTCCTAAAGCTGTATGTCGTAACGATATCATCGGTTATCTCTCTTGTTGTGCCGGATGCGCGATTTCACGCGTTTTATGCTCGCGGGGTAACATGACATGTTCGAATTACAGAAAAATAACTTTTTTATTACAAAAAAAAGATAGTAACGGGTCAGAGAGATGACAAGCCGATGAAAGGACGGGGGAAGTAAAGTGGGAGCTGAGACACGGATAATAGTTGCGCGATCGGCTCCCGGGGTCGGCGCAAGCGCCTCGCCCGGGCTACAACGGCTTGGGTAGCCCGGCCAAGCGAAGCGCCGCCGGGTTGCAACGATTTAACCGTCATCCGCGCAAACGCGCGACAATCTGTTCCAGGGTAAGTTGCCCCGCTGCCGCCTCGACGGTCATGCCGACGAAGTCCGGGTTCGCCGGCAATATAATTCCATTTCGCTTTAAAAAAAGCAGGGTAATAAACAGTGCCGTACGCTTATTTCCATCATTGAAAATATGGCCGCGAGAAATCGCCAGCAGGTGCATCGCAGCGAGTCGCCACACGTCTGTCACACCTTCATATTCAATTTTGTTTAGCACCCTATACATTATCGCTTCGGCACGCCCCGGGTCGGGCATACCGGCAACGCCAGGCGTGACGCGGAGCAGCCTGTCGTGAAACTGTATTATCTCTTCCGCTGAGATAATCTGCAGCGTCATTTATCCGCAAGCTCCCTGATCTCATCACCATGAACCGCCATAATAGCCGCGAACTCATCATCCATTCTGGCCGCCTGGTAGCGTTCAAATTCTTCTGCACTAATGATGACCGCAGATTTATGCCCACGACGGGTAATGGTCACAGGTATACCTGTCACTGCGCTTTCCAGCACATCGGCCAGATTTTGTCGGGCTTCGCTATAGTTAACCGTTCTCATAAATACCTCCAAAGCTGTACTCTTTTATTGTACAACATACATGTACAAAAAAAGAGCCATCAGGCTCTTTTAAAGGTATTTATGCGATCGGCTCCCGGGGTCGGCGCAAGCGCCTCGCCCGGGCTACAACCCGGCGAAGTGAACGACGCCGGGTTGCGATGAATTAACCGCCGAGATAGGCGCTGCGCACCGCCTCGTTGGCCAGCAGCGCGTCGCCGGTATCCTCCAGCACCACGTGACCGTTTTCCAGTACGTAGCCGCGATCGGCCAGCTTCAGCGCCTGGTTGGCGTTCTGCTCGACGAGGAAGATAGTCATCCCCTGCTCGCGCAGCTGCTCGATGGTGTCGAAAATCTGCTGAATGATAATCGGCGCCAGCCCTAATGAGGGCTCATCAAGCAGCAGCAGGCGCGGCTGGCTCATCAGAGCACGACCGATCGCCAGCATCTGCTGCTCGCCGCCGGACATAGTGCCGGCGCGCTGAATACGGCGTTCATGCAGACGCGGGAACAGCTCATACACCCATTTGATGCGGGTCTGGAACTGATCGCGGTCGGCAAAGAAACCGCCCATCGCCAGGTTCTCTTCCACCGTCATACGCGAAAAGACGCGCCGCCCTTCCGGGACGATCGCCACCGCTTCACGCATGATCTTCGCCGTCTGCCAGTCGGTAATATCCTTACCGTCAAAGACAATGCGCCCGCTGGAGGCGCGCGGATCGCCACACAGCGTGCCGAGCAGGGTGGTTTTTCCCGCGCCGTTAGCGCCGATAAGCGTGACGATTTCACCCTGTTTGATATGCAGGCTGACGTTGTGCAGCGCCTGAATCTTGCCGTAGTGGGCGCTGACATTGTCAAAAGTTAACATCGCGTTTTCCATCTTATGCCTCACCAAGGTATGCGCGGATCACGTCCGGGTTATTACGAATCTCTTCCGGCGTCCCGTTGGCCAGCGGCGTCCCCTGGTTCACGACGTAGATGCGATCGGAAATGCCCATCACCAGCTTCATATCGTGTTCGATAAGCAGGATGGTGGTGTTGTGATGGTTACGCAGCTCGGCGATAAGCTCGTCCAGCTCTTTGGTCTCTTTCGGGTTCAGCCCCGCCGCCGGTTCATCGAGCATAAGAATTTCCGGCTGGGTCACCATGCAGCGGGCAATCTCCAGCCGGCGTTGGTCGCCGTAGGCCAGGTTGCTGGCCTGACGGTTGGCGTGCTCCAGCAGGCCGATACGCTCCAGCCAGGTGGCGGCCCGGTCCAGCGCTTCGCTCTGCGCCCGACGGAAGGCCGGCGTTTTCAGCAGGCCGGAGAAGAGCCCGGTTTTCAGCTGCTGATGTTGCGCCACCAGCAGGTTTTCAATCACCGTCATTTCGCGGAACAGACGCACGTGCTGGAAGGTCCGCACCACGCCCATCCGGGCAATCTGCTGGCCCGGCAGCCCTTCCAGATGCTGGTCGCGCAGCAGAATGGTGCCGCCGGTAGGCTTGTAGAAACCGGTCAGGCAGTTAAAGACCGTGGTCTTCCCGGCGCCGTTGGGGCCGATCAGCGAGACGATCTCGCGATCTCTGAGCTCCAGCGACACATTGTTGACGGCCAGCAGACCGCCGAAACGCATCATCAGGCCGCTGACGGATAATAATGGCTGACTCATGCCTGCTCTCCTTTCGCCTGACCGTTTTTCAGCTTCAACTGCACGCGCGTCATTGGCAGAAGCCCCTGCGGACGCCAGATCATCATCAGCACCATCAGGCCGCCGAGCATTAACATGCTGTATTCGTTGAAGTCACGCATCAGCTCACGCGACACCACTAGCAGAATAGCCGCCAGGATCACCGCGAACTGCGAGCCCATCCCGCCCAGCACGACGATCGCCAGTACGAAGGCGGACTCGGCGAAGGTAAAGGATTCCGGACTGACGAAACCCTGGCGCGCGGCGAACAGCGTCCCGGCAAATCCGGCAAACGCGGCGCTGATGGTAAAGGCGGTCAGCTTGATGCGCGTCGGGCTCAGGCCCAGCGAACGACAGGCGATCTCATCTTCACGCAGCGCTTCCCACGCCCGCCCCAGCGGCATTCGCAGCAGGCGGTTGATGACGAACAGGCTGAGCACGACCAGCAGCAGCGCCACCAGGTAGAGGAAAATCACCCGATCGGAGGGATCGTATTTGACGCCGAAGAAATTGCTGAAGGTATCCCAGCCGCCTTCGCGGGCGGTACGGCTAAATTCAAGGCCGAAGAAAGTCGGTTTCGGGATCTGGCTGATGCCGTTCGGCCCGCCGGTGATCTCGGTATTGTTGAGCAGCAGAATACGCACAATTTCACCGAAGCCTAAGGTCACAATCGCCAGATAGTCGCCGCGCAGACGCAGCACCGGGAAGCCCAGCAGGAAGCCGGCCGCCGCGGAGACCAGGCCAGCCAGCGGCAGACAGGTCCAGAAGCCGAGACCGTAATAGTGGTTCAGCAGCGCGAAGGTATACGCGCCGATGGCGTAGAACCCGCCGTAGCCCAGCACCAGCAGGCCGGAAAGGCCGACCACCACGTTCAGCCCGAGGCCGAGGATGATATAGATCATCGTCAGGGTGGCGATATCCACCGTGCCGCGCGACACCATAAACGGCCAGGCCACGGCGATCACCAGCAGAGCAATCAGGAACAGCTTCTGCTTCACCGTTGAGCCGTCAATCGCCGGCATAATAAACTTCGGCCCGGAGACGTTCTTAACCGCTTTCTGGAACAGCGGCCGCAGCAGCTGGAAGAAAAAGACCACCGCGGTGCCGATAAAGATCCACTGCCAGCGAATATCGGCGGCGGTATCGACCACCAGCTTGGTGCCGTCCAGCTCCAGCTGCACGCCCATAAAGACGCCCGCCAGAATGAAGAACATCACGGCAGACAGCAGCGCCATTGCAATTTGCATCGGTTTCATACTTTTTCCACCTCCGGGCGGCCCAGAATGCCGGTCGGCATCACTAACAGCACCAGAATCAGCAGCGCGAAGGAAACAACGTCCTTATATTCAGTGCTGAGATAGGCAGAAGAGAGCGCCTCGGCAATACCCAGGATCAGGCCGCCGATCATTGCGCCAGGAATACTGCCGATACCGCCGAGCACGGCGGCGGTGAAGGCCTTCATCCCGGCCATAAAGCCGATATAGGGGTTAATCACGCCGTAGAACTGGCCGAGCAGCACGCCCGCCACCGCCGCCATCGCTGCGCCGATGACAAAAGTCAGGGCGATGACGCGGTCGGTGTTAATCCCGAGCAGGCTCGCCATTTTCAGGTCTTCGGCACAGGCGCGGCAGGCGCGCCCCATCCGCGAGTAGCGAATAAACAGCGTCAGGGCCAGCATGGCGATAAAGGTCACCACCCAGATCACCAGTTGCATGGTGGTGATCGTCGCGGAGAAGCTGTCGCTGTGGCCGACGATCCACTGGCCGTTAAACAGGCTTGGCAGCGCCACGTCGCGCGACCCCTGGGTCAGGCTGACGTAGTTCTGCAGGAAGATAGACATCCCGATAGCGGAGATCAGCGCAATCAGACGCTTAGAGTTACGCACCGGCCGATAGGCAACGCGCTCGATACTCCAGCCGTAGGCGCTGGCAATCACAATGGCGCCCACGAATCCGGCGGCGACCAGCAACCAGCTGGTGTCGATGCCCATCATCATCAGCGCGGCGATGATCATGAAGGAGACATAGCTGCCAATCATGTAGACCTCGCCGTGGGCGAAGTTGATCATGCCAATAATGCCGTACACCATCGTGTAGCCGATGGCGATCAGCGCGTAGGTACTGCCCAGCGTGACGCCGTTAAACATCTGCTGCAGAAAATAGAGAAACTGCTCGGACATAAGGTAACCTTTTTCAAACCGCCCGCGGTTCGCGGGCGGAGGGATAACTCGTCTTCAGCGCTTATTTCGCCGCGCTCGAAGAGCCGTCGGCGTGCCACTGGAAGACACCAAACTCAAATCCCTTCAGATCGCCTTTTTCATCCCAGGTCAGCGGCCCAATCACGGTTTTCGCCCCGTGCGCTTTCAAATCTTTGATTAAATCCAGCGGCTGCTGGCTGCCGGTTCTGTCCATCGCCTGCGCCAGCGACTGAACGGCGGCATAGGTGATCCAGACGTACGGCCCGCTCGGATCTTTCTTCTCCGCTTTCAGCGCGTTGACGATGGCGCTATTGGCAGGGTCCTGATCGTAGCGTTTTGGCATTGTCACCAGCATGCC
Organism: Klebsiella sp. HMSC25G12; assembly: GCF_001807705.1. NCBI lineage: Bacteria > Pseudomonadati > Pseudomonadota > Gammaproteobacteria > Enterobacterales > Enterobacteriaceae > Klebsiella > Klebsiella sp. HMSC25G12. Next base: position 42,990 of record NZ_KV789842.1, read on the forward strand.
TTCCGCCGCGGCGCCCGCGATATTGGACAGCGAGGCGTTGCCGACCCCTTCCGGCCCCATAAACACTGTTTTCAGCCCGACGGAGCGCGCCTGGCGCAGCATCTGGCCCATTTCCGGGTAGTAGCCGCCGTAGTAGACGAAGTCAATGTTCTCTTTCTTCAGGCGCGCCAGCAGGGCGGAGAAATCTTTTTCCCCCGCGGTGATGCCGTCGAAGAAGACGATATTGGCCCCGGCTTTCTTCAGGTTGTCCTGCACCGAACGCGCCAGCCCTTCGCCGTACTGCTGCTTGTCATGAATGATGGCGATACGCTGCGGTTTCACTTTCTCGACGATATATTTCGCCGCGGTCGGCCCCTGCGAGGAGTCGAGGCCGGCGGTACGCATGATGTACTGATAACCGCGCTGGGTCAGCTCCGGATTGGTCGCCCCGGGGGAGATCATCAGGATGCCTTCATCCTCATAGATGTCGGAAGCCGGCTGGGTGGAAGACGAGCACAGGTGGCCGATAACGTACTGAATGCCGTCGTTGACGATTTTGTTGGCCACCGCGACCGCTTGCTTCGGATCGCAGGCGTCGTCATATTCGACGGCCACCAGCTTGTCACCCTTAATACCGCCGCTGGCGTTGATGTCTTTAATCGCCTGACGCGCGCCATTGAACTCCATGTCGCCCCACTGGGCCACCGGACCCGACATCGCGCCGACCACGGCGACCTTAATATCCTTGGCCATCGCCGCGTGCGACATCGCTAATGCGACAATGCCCGCGACGATGGTTTTCGCGTTCCTTTTCATGCTGCAGAACCCCGTTCGTGATGTGGTGTAAATGTTTTGTATTTTTATGGTTAAAAAGCATTCTGTGCTTTTATTAAACAACGCCATTTTTACCATTGAGTTTAATGGTTTAGCGCAGCTTTTCACTAAAAAACAGATTAAAATCTCTATTTTTCAGTCGATTAAGCAAAGATAATATTCTGTATTTTGGTGAAGATAAACAAAAAAAAGTCCATCCTGCAGCATAAAATAACGATACATAAGGCGGAATAAAACGCTGCGCATTAGGTTAAAATTCTGCTTATTTTTCGATCCATGACGGATTGCGCTACCCTGACAACGTCAGGAAAACGAATCCCCTGATGTATGCGCAAAAAACAGCGCTCCGCCAGACAGCAATTTTGGGTACACTGGCGCCTCTGTTTTGCACTGGATTTGCCGCCCATGAAACTGACCATTATCCGTTTACAGCACTTCAGCGATCAGGATCGCATCGACCTGGGGAAAATCTGGCCGTCGCAGGATCTGTCGACCCTAACCCTGGACGAGAATCATCGTCTCTACGCCGCCCGCTTTAACGAACGCCTGCTGGGCGCCGTGCGCTTCACCCTGCGCGGCGTCGAAGCCGAGCTCAGCGATCTGTGCGTGCGTGAAGTGACCCGCCGCCGCGGCGTCGGGCAATACTTAGTGGAAGAGACGTTGCGTGATAACCCGGCCATCAATAGCTGGCGCGTCGCCGACCAAGGGGTGGAGGACCGCGGCGTGATGGCCGCATTTATGCAGGCGCTCGGCTTTAGCGCCCAGCAGACCGGTTGGGAAAAGCATTAAGAAAAGCGTTCGTTGGGTAAAACAGCGCTTGTTTGTTGCCTCCCGGCAACGGAATAAAGCCCAGCTGTGGGTAAACGGCTGGGCTTGTTTATTTCATACTGCGACGATAATGCCATGGTGCCCCGAACGCGAAGCTGCGGATTGGCCTGTCAGATATTCGCCAGGGCAAAGGCCCACATGATATTTCAGAATTTAACTCGCAAGTGCACGTTTCCCCTGTGCTTCACGTGAGGTAAGATTCGCTGACGCGTAAAATTGCGCAGAAAGTATTCAGCGCAACGCGATCATCAGCAGTCAACATGGAATAAACATATGGAAATGTATATCGGACTGGCTATTGTCGCCGTGATCCTTATCTGGGCGATCTTCACTTATAACCGTTTTATCTCTCTACGCCGTTTCAAAGATGAAGCCTGGAGTGGCATTGCCGTCCAGCTCAAGCGCCGTCACGATCTGGCGCCCAATCTGTTCAGTCTGGTCAAACGCTATGCGCAGCACGAAAAAGAGCTGCTGGAAGAGATTGGCCGCCAGCGCAGCGTCCTGATCGGCAATCCCCAACAGGTGGCCGACAGCGAGCAGCAATATGCCGGAACGTTAAGCCGTATATTCGCCCTGGCGGAAGCCTATCCGGAACTTAAAGCCAGCGAAAACTTCCTCTCGCTGCAGCAATCCCTTAGCGAAATAGAAGAACAGCTGCAGATGGCCCGCCGTTACTTCAACGCCACGGTCCGCGAGTTTAATATTCTGGTGGAGTCTTTTCCCAGCCTGCTGCTGGCCCGCCTGTTTAGCTTCAGGGCGGAACTTTTCTTTGAACTGGAGTCCCCTGAAGAAGCTAAATTGCCACGGATGGAGTGACCTCATGTCCATCCGGTTCATGCGGATACTGCGCAGTATTGGCCTGCTGCTGCTGCTGTTGAGCATCTCTGGCTTAGCCGTCAGCGACGATAAAGCTATCACCGAATCGTCGCCGCTCCCGGCCAATGCCCGCCGGGTCCCCGCGTATGAACATATTCTCTTTTTCGATTCCCTGGCGCGTTTTCAGCCAAATGGCAGCATGGAGATGCGGGAAAATATCACCGTGCTAGCCCTGGGAAAGGAGATCCGTCGGGGGATTTTCCGCACGCTGCCCCTTAGCTGGCACCGACAGGACGGCAAAATTTTTAGCGTTGATTACGCCATCAAATCGGTCTCGCGCAATGGACTCCCGGAACCCTACAGCCTCGATCGCACGACAAAAACGCTGACCGTGCGCATTGGCAGCGCCGATCGCATCCTGAAGCCAGGTATTTATCACTATGAAATTCGCTATCAGGTTAGCCACCATTTCAGCCGCTTCCCCGACTGGGATGAGCTTTACTGGAACGTGACAGGCAACGACTGGAGCTGGCCAATCGGAAAAGCCCGTTTCCAGCTTGCACTGCCTGACGCCGCCGGGCAGTTGAATGCGGATGGCAGAGATGCAAGGTTGCGCACCATTGATGTTTACACCGGTCGTCCGGGGGCGAAAGATCACCATGCGATCATCCTGCCTGATGGCAGCATACAAACGTCGCGCCCCCTTGCCGCCGGCGAAGGGCTGACCGTGGTCTATACCTGGCCCCGCGCCATTCTGGCAAATGCCGCCGCCCCCGAAGCGGTTTGGCCGTTGGTCCATTTACTGGTGCCGACGCTGGCCACCAGCGTTATCTGGCTTCCCCTACTACTGCTTGTTGGTTATTACGGGCTGTGGTGGCGCAAAAACGTCACAGCGACGGGTTTAAAAATGCCGCCGGTGACGCCGCAATTTTCGCTGCCCGCCGCAATGTCGCCAGGCTATCTGCGCTTTATTACGCAACGTAAGTATGACGATGTGGCATTCAGTAGCGATTTGCTGGGGCTGGTAGCCAAACGAGCCATCACATTGACGAGGAAAAAAAGCCAGACCAAAGGCGCATGGTCTTCATCCCCTGTTGATGAGCAGTGGCTTTCCCGCCAGCCAGACGAAAAGCATAAGCCGCTGAATCCCATAGAGAAGCAGCTGATGAGCCTGCTTTTCAGCGCTAAACGTAAGAACATTAATCTCAGTACGCCCCATCAAACGTTGATGCAAAACGCGCGCAGGTGGCTGGAAAAATGTTGTGAAGAGCAGAAACCGCAGCTATGCCGGACATGGGGTAAACCGCTGCGTCATTGTATTTATATTGCTCTGCTGGTTCCGATCGTTTGCGGCATCGGATTTAGCCCGGCGGCAGCGGCGCTCACCGTTCCCAGTCTGCTGTTTGTATCGGTCGGCGGGGTGATGACGTACTTGTGCCTGAAGTTTTTACGCAACCCGATGAAAACACTGCGTAGTTTAGGACCAGTTATGATCCTGATGGCGCTGGTATTTAGCCCTTTCGCCACCGTGGCGGGAGGCGTTTTCCTGCTCGGCATGTTACCCATCACCCAACTTCCTGCCGGATACCTGGGCGCCTTGCTGACAGCCATCGCATTGTGCGCGCTCGTCGCCTGGAAAACGCCACGCTATACGCAGAAGGGGTTAAACGATCTGGCCGTCGCCAAGGGATTGAAGCTGTATATTAAAACAGCCGAAGAGAAGCGTTATCAGACACTTTATCCACCTGACCAGATGGTCACGCACTTTGAAAGCCTGCTGCCGGTCGCTCTGGCGCTCGGCGTAGGAAAGACCCTGGCGAACACTTTTGCCCGATACTTAAGCAGCACCGGCGCGATGTCGGAAGTGTTACAGCAGACGGACTGGCGGGACATGCATCATTTCTACCAGAGCTGTCATTCCGCAGCCAGTGAGAAACCGGTGCGGCGTTCAGAAGGTGGCTCTTCAGGGTCGGGCTATAGCGGTTCCGGCTCTTCCGGCGGCGGATCGTCAGGAGGCGGTTCCGGCGGCGGCGGCGGTGGCGGCTGGTAAGAGAAGGCCGGATAGCATTTATCCGGCCAACAAAGCTGCGGCGTGAAAGGCCCCCACCCATTTAACCCAGCATT
>NZ_KV789843.1:0-41935 GCF_001807705.1 Klebsiella sp. HMSC25G12
GAGGCCGTCAGCACCGGCAGTTTCAGCAAGAATGGTGAATAAATTAACGGCAGGTCGCACGAACCGTAGGCCGGATAAGCGTAGCGCCATCCGGCACAAAGGCGGGTATGGCGCCGGAGCTTGCGGGGTCGGGGAGTGGGATTCCGCGGAGCGTTTCGCTAAAAAACACCTGCCGCCCTCAAACAAGAAGGCCGGTTAGCATCGCTATCCGGCCTTTTGTATCCGCTTCTGCACGGCGCGTCAGTCGCGGCGCGGGTACTCCGGCGTGTTGATCCAGGCGTGGTCATCTTCCCAGGTGAACAACCATTTCCGATCCGGCCCGGCCATCACGTTCAGATAGTAGCTGTCGTAACCGGCAATCGCCGCCACCGGATGGTAACCGCGCGGCACCATCACCACATCGTGGTTGTAGGGCGCCATACAGGCGTCCAGGCTACGGTCGTCGGTGTAGACCCGCTGGAAGGCAAAGCCCTGCGGCGGATCGAAGCGGTGATAGTAAGTCTCTTCCAGCTGCGTCTCTTTGCCCGGTAGGGCGGTATCATGCTTATGCGATGGCCACGAACTGGTGGCCCCCTCGTCGGTGTACACTTCCACCACCAGCAGGCAGTCCGCCTCGGCGCTGTCCGGCAGAATATTATGCACCCGGCGCTGGTTGCGCCCTTTCCCGCGGTGCTCTACGCCGACGTCTTCCGGCCGAATGAGGCGTGCCGGGAAGCGGCCTTTGCCCGGCGCGCTGCATACCGCCAGCTCCAGATCGGAATCGGCGGTTACCTCGACTTTATCCTGTGGCGGCACGTAGACCGACCACGGCGGAGTACGTTCAAACGGCGACATCCGTTTACCGAGATTCGGGAAATCGGCATGCTGCGTTTTCACCGACGCCAGCCCGGCGACCAGCACCAGGCACAGCTCGCGATCGCCGCTCTCCAGCGTCACGGTCTGCCCTTTTTTCAACATCCAGACATCAAAGCCGATATAGCGCCAACCGGCGCTTTGCGGCGTAATATGCTGGATCTGTCCCTCTTTTCGCGATTTAGCCAGTAACGACATGGCGCTCTCCTTCGCCGATTAACCTAATGTCGGCATGCTGAATTCAGATACGGTCTGCTGCCCTGCCGGCCAGCGTACGGTGGCGGTCTTCATGCGCGTGTAGAAGCGCACGCCGTCCGGCCCGTGGACGTTCAACGCGCCAAACACCGAGCGCTTCCAGCCGCCGAAGCTGTGGAACGCCATCGGCACCGGGACCGGCACGTTCACCCCAACCATCCCCGCCTGCACGTCGTGGACAAATTCACGCGCGGTGTGGCCGTTGCTGGTGAAAACGGCGCTGCCGTTGCCAAACTCGTGGCTGTTGACCAGCTCCAGGGCGCTGTCATAGTCCGCCGCGCGCACAATTCCCAGCACCGGGCCAAAGATCTCTTCGCGCCAGATGGTCATCTCCGGGGTGACGTGATCGAACAGGGTGCCGCCGACATAATAGCCCGCGTCGTAACCCGGCACGCGCAGTTTGCGGCCATCGACCACCAGTTTTGCCCCTTCGCTCTCGCCTTTATCAATATAGCCAAGCACTTTTTTCTGGTGGGTATCAGACACCACCGGCCCCATCTCGTTCTCTTCCTGGCCGCGCATGCAGCCCGGCCCCACTTTCAGCGCTTCCACCAGCGGCTTCAGGCGGGCGATCAGTTTGTCGGCAGTTTCATCTCCCACCGCTACCACCACCGGCAGCGCCATGCAGCGCTCGCCTGCGGAGCCAAAAGCGCCGCCCATAATGGCGTTAACGGTGGCGTCGAGATCGGCATCCGGCATCACAATCGCGTGGTTCTTGGCGGCGCCGAAGGCCTGCACGCGCTTGCCGTGGGCGCTGGCGGTCTTGTAGATATACTCCGCCACGCCGGAGGAGCCGACGAAGCTCACCGCCGCAATACGCGGGTCAGTGTACAGCTGCTCAGCATCTTCATTGCTGCAGTGCACGACGTTAAACACGCCGTCCGGCAGACCGGCCTCTTTCAGCAGCTCTGCCAGCCGCACGGCGGCCGTCGGCGCCAGCGCGGGCGGCTTGAGAACGAAGCTGTTGCCGCAGGCCAGCGCCAGCGGGAACATCCACATCGGCACCATCGCCGGGAAGTTAAACGGGGTGATCCCGGCCACCACGCCCAGGGGCTGCATCAGCGAATAGCTGTCGACGCCGGTGCCGACGTCAGAGGAGTATTCGCCTTTAATCAGGTGCGGGATCCCGCAGGCGAATTCGACCACTTCCATGCCGCGGGTCAGCTCGCCCAGCGCATCGGACCACACTTTACCGTGCTCGCTGACGATGATCCCGGCCAGCTCTTCCACGTGCTGCTCCAGCAACATTTTGAAGTTGAACAGCACGCGGGCGCGGCGCAGCGGCGTGGTACGGGACCAGCTGTCAAACGCATCGCGAGCAACCTGAATCGCCTCGGAGACTTCCTGCGCGGTTGACACCGTGACTTCGCGCACCGCTTTGCCCGTCGCCGGGTCGTATACCGGCATCGTTTCGTTGCTGCTGCTAATAACGGTTTTCCCGCCAATAAAGTTTCCTGTGATCGTCATGTTCTCGCCTCATAGTGAAGGGGGCCAGCGCACACCGGCCCGTCGCTGATTCTGCTGTGCTATAACCGTAGTAAAATGAAATTTATATTTCAACATTGTCGTGAAATGAAATTTCATTTTGGTGATAACAGTCGCATTTTGCGCCGACGGATTGCCTGTGTGCTTCCCGCATCCCGCCTCGTCGCCTCAAGACGCCCGGCTTCCTGCTGCTGTCGCTCCCGCAGTCGGGGCCGGTGATATTTTGCGAGACAGCTCAAACATTCATCATTTCCATTCTTGCTAATTTTGGAATAAACGTTTTGACTGTTAGCCAATTGAACGAACCTACCCCTCTTCCGTCAGGAGTGTCCTATGGCCATCGCAATGCAACGTTTTTGTATTAACCGCAAAATCGCGCCAGCGCTCAGCATTGAAGCGTTTTTCCGTCTGGTGAACCGTCTGGGCCTGAATAAGGTTGAGCTACGCAACGATTTACCCAGCGGAAAAGTGACCGACGATCTGAGCCATCAGCAGGTGCGCGAGCTGGCGGCGCGCTACCACATCGAGATCCTGACGATTAACGCAGTCTACCCCTTTAACCGTCGTAGCGAAGAGGTGCGGCAGTTGACCGAATCGCTGCTGAAAGAGGCCCAGGCCATCGGCGCCAAATCGCTGGTACTCTGTCCGCTCAACGACGGCAGCGAAGTGCCGGCCAGCGAAACCCTGAGCGCCCTGCGCGATCTGTCGCCGCTGTTTGCGTTCTATGGCATCCACGGCCTGGTGGAGCCGCTGGGCTTCCCACAAAGCTCGCTGCGCTCTGCGCACCAGGCGCAGACGCTGATCCATGACGCCCGCGTGCCGTTTAAGCTGCTGATCGACACCTTCCATCACCATCTCTACCCCCAGGCGGCGGACGAGTTCAGCCAGGTGGAGGTGGCGGACATCGGTCTGGTGCACCTTTCCGGGGTGGACGATACCCGTCCGCGCGAGCAGCTCACCGATGCCGAGCGCATCATGCTAACCCCGCAGGATCGTCTCGGCACCTGCGAGCAGGTTAAAGCGCTGGAAGCCCGCGGCTATCAAGGGGTATACGCTTTTGAGCCCTTCGCGCCCGAACTGGCGCAGTGGAGCGAAACGGATATCGAGCGCGAAATTGAGCAGAGCATCGCGCTTATCCAGCGCCACTGCGCCTGAAGCCTGCTCTGGACAGCATGCGCGGCACGTGACAATTTCCCCAACGCCGGACGACGAGGTTGCCTATAATCGTCGCAGGATAAATGGAGGAATCGATCATGAGCTCACCCTTGTTGATTGCGCGCACGCTGGATAACGCGCTGTATTTGCTGCCCGCGATGGCCAACCGCCATGGGCTGATCACCGGTGCGACCGGCACCGGTAAAACCGTCACCCTGCAAAAGCTGGCTGAGTCGTTCTCGGAGATTGGCGTGCCGGTATTTATGGCGGACGTCAAGGGCGACCTGACCGGCATTGCCGCCGCGGGGCAGAGCTCAGAGAAACTGCAGGCGCGGCTGGAGAAGATCGGCGTCAGCGACTGGGAGCCGCACGCCAACCCGGTGGTGCTCTGGGATATCTTTGGCGAGAAGGGTCACCCGGTTCGGGCGACGGTCTCCGATCTTGGCCCCCTGCTGCTGGCGCGCCTGCTCAATCTCAACGAGGTGCAGAGCGGCGTGCTGAACATTATTTTTCGCATCGCGGACGACCGCGGCCTGCTGCTGCTCGACTTCAAAGATCTCCGCGCCATCACCCAGTTTATCGGCGACAACGCCAAAGCGTTCCAGAATCAGTACGGCAATATCAGCAGCGCCTCGATCGGCGCCATCCAGCGCGGGCTGTTAACCCTGGAGCAGCAGGGCGCCGAGCACTTCTTCGGCGAGCCGATGCTGGATATTGCCGACTGGATGCGCGTCGATGCCAGTGGTAAAGGGGTGATCAATATCCTCAGCGCCGAAAAACTCTACCAGATGCCGAAGCTCTATGCCGCCAGCCTGCTGTGGATGCTCTCCGAACTCTACGAGCGCCTGCCGGAAGCTGGCGACCTCGAAAAACCGAAGCTGGTGTTCTTCTTCGATGAGGCGCATCTGCTGTTCAACGACGCGCCGCAGGTACTGCTGGATAAAATCGAACAGGTGATCCGCCTCATCCGCTCCAAGGGTGTCGGCGTCTACTTTGTCTCGCAGAACCCGGCGGATATTCCCGACGCCGTGCTCGGCCAGCTGGGCAACCGCGTGCAGCATGCCCTGCGCGCCTTTACGCCGAAGGACCAGAAGGCGGTGAAAACCGCCGCCCAGACCATGCGCGCCAATCCGGCCTTCAGTACCGAACAGGCGATCCAGGAGCTGGGCACCGGCGAGGCGCTGATCTCCTTCCTCGATGAAAAAGGCAGCCCGTCGGTGGTCGAGCGGGCGATGGTTATCGCCCCCTGCTCGCGAATGGGTCCGGTCAGCGATGACGAGCGCAATGGCCTGCTGAATCACTCGCCGCTGTACGGCAAGTATGAGGAGGAGGTGGACCGCGAGTCGGCCTTTGAGATGCTGCAGCAAGGGGTGCAGGTCGCCGCCGGGCAGCAGTCGGCCCCGCCGGCCAAGGGCCAGCAGAGCGGCGATGACGATGGACTGCTCGGCGGCCTGAAAGATATTCTGTTCGGCAGCACCGGCCCGCGCGGCGGCAAACGCGACGGTATCGTGCAGACGGCAGCGAAAAGCGCGGTTCGCCAGGTTACCAATCAGATCGTCCGCGGCATGCTGGGCAGCCTGCTGGGCGGACGCAAGCGCTAAAAAAAAGCCCCCTCATCGTTGAGGGGGCTTATACGTTCCGGGCTTAACCCGCTAGGCCTTGCGCATCATCAGCCAGAGGCTTATCAGGAAGAAGCTGGCGCTCGGCAACAGCGCGCCGATGATCGGCGGGATGCCATAGACCAGGGTCAGCGGGCCGAAAATCTGGTCCAGCACGTAGAAGATAAAGCCGAAGCTAATCCCCGTCACCACCCGCACGCCCATCGGCACGCTACGCAGCGGACCAAAGATAAACGACAGCGCCATCAGCATCATCACCGCCACCGACAGCGGCTGGAATATTTTGCTCCACATATTGAGCTGGTAGCGTCCCGGATCCTGGCCGCTGGACTTCAGGTATTTCACATAGTTGTGCAGACCGCTGATCGACAGCGCATCCGGATCCAGGGCAACCACGCCGAGCTTATCCGGCGTAAGGTTGGTTTTCCAGGTGCCGCTCACCATCTGCGACCCGGTCACCTGCTTTGGATCGGTCAGGTTGGATTCATCCACCTGCGACAGGCGCCACACTTTATTTTCACTATCGAACTTTGCCGAGGCGGCATAGCGCACCGACTCTAAACGACGCTCCGGATTGAAGGCATAGATGCTGACGCCCCCCAGCTCATCGTTGCCTTTCACGCGTTCGATATAGACAAAGTTGTGGCCATCTTTCGCCCACAGCCCTTGCTGAGTCGACAGCAGCGAACCGCCGTACATCTGCTGGGCGCGGTAGTTGCGCGCCATTTGCTCGCCCTGGGGCGCCACCCACTCGCCGATCGCCATGGTCAGCAGCACCAGCGGGATCGCAGTTTTCATTACCGCCAGCGCCACCTGCAGCCGGGTGAAACCGGATGCCTGCATCACCACCAGCTCGCTGCGTTGGGCCAGCATCCCCAGCCCCAGCAACGCGCCAAGCAGCGCCGCCATCGGGAAGAAGATCTGGATGTCCTTCGGCACGCTGAGGATGGTGTAGAGACCAGCGCCCAGCGCATCGTAACTACCCTGCCCGGACTTTTTCAGCTGATCGACAAACTTGATAATGCCGGAGAGCGACACCAGCATGAACAGGGTCATCATGATGGTGTTGAAAATCGTCTTACCGATATAACGGTCAAGTACGCCAAACGCCTGCATCAGGCCGCTCCTTTATTAAAACGGGCGCGGAAGCGGCGCATCGGCACCGTGTCCCACAGGTTTAACAGCACCGCCAGCGCAAAATAGAGCAGGTTAATCGCCCACATCCAGATAGCCGGGTCCATTTTGCCTTTGCCGCCGTTCGACTTAATCGACGTTTGCAGCAGGAAGAACACCAGGTAAAGCAGCATCGCCGGCAGCATCGACAGCACGCGCCCCTGACGCGGGTTCACCACGCTGAGCGGCACCACCATCAGCGCCATAATGAAGACGGTCGCCACCAGCGTGAAGCGCCAGTGCAGTTCGGCACGCGCGCGGTCGGTATGGGTCTGCCACAGAGTGCGCATATCCATCTGTTCGGTGTCGTCCGGATCGGAGGTCACTGCCTGGTGGCCGATAATGGCCTGATAGTTATTGAAGTCGGTAATGCGGAAATCGCGCAGCATCGCGGTGCCTTCAAAGCGGGTGCCCTTGTTGAGGGTCACCACCTGCGAGCCGTCTTTCTGCTGCGACAGCTCGCCGGAATCCGCCACCACCACCGAGGGGCGCGCATTGCCTTTCGGACGCAGTTGGGCAAGGAAGACGTCATGGAAGCGGTTGCCGTTGACGCTCTCGATAAACATCACCGCGTTACCATCGCTGGCCTGCTGGAACTGGCCCTGGGCCAGCGCCGCCATGCCGGGGTTGGCTTTGGCTTCGGCCAGCACTTCGTCCTGATGGCGCGACGACCACGGCCCCGCCCACATGACGTTGACCGCCGCCACCGCGCCGGTGAACAGCGCGAGGATCATCGCCGCCTTGATCAGCACGGCTTTGCTCAGACCGCAAGCGTGCATCACCGTAATTTCACTTTCGGTGTAGAGTTTGCCCAGGGTCATTAGCAGGCCAAGGAACAAACTTAACGGCAGGATAAGCTGCGCCATCTCCGGGATGCCGAGCCCCAACAGCGAGAGCACCAGATTGGTTGGGATATCGCCATCCACCGCGGCGCCGAGGATCCTGACTAATTTCTGACAAAAGAAAATCAGTAACAGGATGAATAGGATCGCCAACTGGCTTTTCAGCGTCTCACGAACCAGATATCTTATGATTATCACTATAAATACGCCCGTAAAAACCCGTTTTATTGCAGGAAAATTGCTTGTTTCATGGCTTAAACGTCATTTATTCTCTTTGGTCGTTGAAAACATCGCTAAGATTAAATGACTCATCGGTTCTGCATGTCAGGATCTTTTCTGACGAACCCAGGCCTTAATAACGTTAAGATTAACACGAAGTCACCGCAACAGCGGACATGAGTTACGAAAGCTTGCAATTATATACTCAATGGATTTCGAGTTGTAAGAAGGCAGCAGGGCTGTGACCCCTGGCGCGCGCGTTAGGCCCGCATCAGGTAAGCAGGCGCAGCCGGCGCATCTGCAACTTGAAAGGCGACGAGTATAGCCGTAGCCACCACTGTTGTCTTTAAGATTCAGGAGCATAGTGCATGGAGTTCAGTGTAAAAAGCGGTAGCCCGGAGAAGCAACGGAGCGCCTGTATCGTGGTCGGCGTCTTTGAACCACGTCGCCTCTCCCCCATCGCCGAACAACTCGATAAAATCAGCGACGGCTACATCAGCGCCCTGCTGCGTCGCGGCGAGCTGGAAGGCAAACCTGGCCAGACGTTATTGCTGCACCATGTGCCAAACATTCTGTCTGAGCGCATTCTGCTGATTGGCTGCGGCAAAGAGCGCGAGCTGGATGAACGTCAGTATAAGCAGGTCATCCAGAAAACCATCAATACCCTGAATGATACCGGTTCAATGGAAGCCGTCTGCTTCCTGACCGAGCTGCACGTCAAGGGCCGCAACAACTACTGGAAAGTTCGCCAGGCCGTTGAAACCGCCAAAGAGACGCTGTACAGCTTCGATCAGTTGAAGACCAACAAAAGCGAGCCGCGTCGCCCGCTGCGTAAAATGGTCTTTAACGTGCCGACCCGTCGCGAGCTGACCAGCGGCGAACGCGCCATTCAGCATGGCCTGGCGATCGCCGCCGGCATCAAAGCGGCGAAAGATCTTGGCAACATGCCGCCGAACATCTGTAACGCCGCCTATCTGGCTTCCCAGGCGCGTCAGCTGGCCGATACCTACAGCAAGAACGTCATTACCCGCGTGATCGGCGAACAGCAGATGCGCGAGCTGGGGATGAACTCCTATCTCGCCGTCGGCAACGGCTCGCAGAACGAGTCGCTGATGTCGGTCATCGAGTATAAAGGCAACCCGTCTGAGGACGCGCGCCCTATCGTGCTGGTCGGTAAAGGCCTGACCTTCGACTCTGGCGGCATCTCCATCAAGCCTGCCGAAGGCATGGACGAGATGAAGTACGACATGTGCGGCGCCGCGGCGGTGTACGGCGTGATGCGGATGGTTGCCGAGCTGCAGCTGCCGCTGAACGTCATCGGCGTGCTGGCGGGCTGTGAAAACATGCCTGGCGGTCGCGCCTATCGTCCGGGTGACGTCCTGACCACCATGTCCGGCCAGACGGTGGAAGTCCTGAACACCGATGCCGAAGGCCGCCTGGTGCTGTGCGACGTCCTGACCTACGTTGAGCGTTTCGAACCGGAAGCGGTTATCGACGTCGCGACGCTGACCGGCGCCTGCGTGATTGCCCTCGGCCATCACATCACCGGCCTGATGTCGAACCATAACCCGCTGGCTCATGAGCTGATCGGCGCCTCCGAACTGGCGGGCGACCGCGCCTGGCGTCTGCCGCTGGCCGACGAGTTCCAGGATCAGCTGGAGTCCAATTTTGCCGATATGGCAAACATCGGCGGTCGTCCTGGCGGCGCAATTACCGCCGGCTGCTTCCTGTCGCGCTTTACCCGTAAGTACAACTGGGCGCACCTCGACATTGCCGGTACCGCCTGGCGTTCCGGTAAGGCCAAAGGCGCTACCGGTCGTCCGGTGGCGCTGCTGTCGCAGTTCCTGCTCAATCGTGCGGGTTTTAACGGCGAAGAGTGATTGCCGTCTGATGCCCGGTGGCGCTACGCTTACCGGGCCTACGGAAAGATGCCGTTTGTAGGCCGGGTAAGCGTAGCGCCACCCGGCTTTGCATTTAAATCCACGACAAGAAGCCCCATATATGAAGAATGCAACGTTCTACCTTCTGGACAACGAAAACACCGTCGAAGGCCTGAGCGCCGTCGAGCAGCTGGTGTGTGACATTGCCGCAGAACGTTGGCGCAACGGCAAGCGCGTCCTGATCGCCTGTGAAGATGAGCAGCAGGCGATTCGCCTCGACGAGGCGCTGTGGTCGCGGCCGCCGGAGAGCTTTGTGCCGCATAATCTGGCGGGCGAAGGCCCGAGAGGCGGTGCGCCAGTGGAGATTGCCTGGCCGCAGAAACGCAACAGCAGCCCGCGGGACATTCTGATCAGTCTGCGGCTTAACTTTGCAGATTTTGCCACCGCTTTCACAGAAGTGATAGACTTTGTCCCTTACGAAGAAAATCTGAAACAACTGGCGCGCGAACGCTATAAAGCGTACCGCATGGCTGGTTTCAACCTGAACACGGCAACCTGGAAATAATGGAAAAGACATACAACCCACAAGATATCGAACAGCCGCTTTACGAGCACTGGGAAAAGCAGGGCTATTTCAAACCGAATGGTGATGAAAGCCAGGAGAGCTTCTGCATCATGATCCCGCCGCCGAACGTCACCGGCAGTTTGCATATGGGTCATGCCTTCCAGCAAACCATCATGGATACCATGATTCGCTACCAGCGCATGCAGGGCAAAAACACCCTGTGGCAGGCCGGTACCGACCACGCGGGTATCGCCACCCAGATGGTGGTTGAGCGTAAGATTGCCGCGGAAGAAGGGAAAACCCGTCACGACTACGGCCGCGATGCCTTCATCGACAAAATCTGGCAGTGGAAAGCAGAATCCGGCGGCACCATTACCCGCCAGATGCGCCGCCTCGGCAACTCCGTGGACTGGGAGCGCGAGCGCTTCACCATGGACGAGGGGCTTTCCAATGCCGTGAAAGAAGTCTTTGTTCGCCTGTACAAAGAAGATCTGATCTACCGCGGTAAACGCCTGGTTAACTGGGACCCGAAACTGCGCACCGCCATTTCCGACCTCGAAGTGGAAAACCGCGAATCGAAAGGTTCCATGTGGCACATCCGCTACCCGCTGGCCGATGGCGCGAAAACCGCTGACGGTAAAGATTACCTGGTGGTCGCCACCACCCGTCCGGAAACCCTGCTGGGCGATACCGGCGTGGCCGTCAACCCGGAAGACCCGCGCTACAAAGACCTGATTGGTAAATTCGTGGTGCTGCCGCTGGTTAACCGCCGCATTCCGATTGTTGGCGACGAACACGCCGATATGGAAAAAGGCACCGGCTGCGTGAAAATCACCCCGGCGCACGACTTTAACGACTACGAAGTTGGCCGCCGTCATCAGCTGCCGATGATTAATATTTTGACCTTTGATGGCGACATCCGCGAAAGCGCGGAAGTCTATGACACCAAAGGCAACGAATCCGACGTTTATTCCAACGAGATCCCGGCGGAGTTCCAGAAACTGGAACGCTTCGCGGCGCGTAAAGCCGTCGTTGCGGCGGTTGACGCCCTCGGCCTGCTGGAAGAGATCAAACCGCACGATCTGACCGTCCCTTACGGCGATCGCGGCGGCGTGGTTATCGAACCGATGCTCACCGACCAGTGGTACGTGCGTGCGGACGTGCTGGCCAAGCCGGCGGTGGAAGCCGTTGAGAATGGCGACATTCAGTTCGTGCCGAAGCAGTACGAAAACATGTACTTCTCCTGGATGCGCGATATTCAGGACTGGTGTATCTCCCGTCAGCTGTGGTGGGGTCACCGCATCCCGGCATGGTATGACAACGACGGCAACGTCTACGTGGGCCGTAGCGAAGACGAAGTGCGTCAGGAAAACAACCTGAGCGCCGACGTTGCCCTGCGTCAGGATGAAGACGTTCTCGATACCTGGTTCTCCTCCGCGCTGTGGACCTTCTCCACCCTCGGCTGGCCGGAAAACACCGACGCCCTGCGTCAGTTCCACCCGACCAGCGTGATGGTGTCCGGCTTCGACATCATCTTCTTCTGGATCGCCCGCATGATCATGATGACCATGCACTTCATCAAAGATGAAAACGGCAAGCCGCAGGTACCGTTTAAGACCGTCTACATGACCGGTCTGATCCGCGATGACGAAGGCCAGAAGATGTCCAAATCCAAGGGTAACGTTATCGACCCGCTGGATATGGTTGACGGCATTACCCTGCCGGAGCTGCTGGAGAAACGTACCGGCAACATGATGCAGCCGCAGCTGGCGGAAAAAATCCGTAAGCGCACCGAGAAACAGTTCCCGAACGGCATCGAGCCGCACGGCACCGACGCCCTGCGCTTCACCCTGGCAGCGCTGGCCTCTACCGGCCGCGACATCAACTGGGATATGAAGCGTCTGGAAGGTTACCGTAACTTCTGTAACAAGCTGTGGAACGCCAGCCGCTTCGTACTGATGAATACCGAAGATCAGGATTGTGGCTTCAACGGCGGCGAAATGGTGCTCTCCCTGGCCGACCGCTGGATCCTCGCGGAATTCAACCACACCGTGAAAGCGTATCGCGAAGCGCTGGATAACTTCCGCTTCGATATCGCCGCCGGCATCCTGTACGAGTTCACCTGGAACCAGTTCTGCGACTGGTACCTGGAGCTGACCAAGCCGGTGATGAACGGTGGCAGCGAAGCGGAGCTGCGCGGGACTCGCCATACGCTGGTGACCGTGCTGGAAGGTCTGCTGCGCCTGGCGCATCCGATCATTCCGTTCATCACCGAGACCATCTGGCAGCGCGTGAAAGCGATCTGCGGTATCACCGCCGACACCATCATGCTGCAGCCGTTCCCGCAGTACGATGCTTCTCAGGTCGATGAAGCGGCGCTGGCCGATACCGAATGGCTGAAACAGGCGATCGTCGCCGTGCGTAACATCCGTGCGGAAATGAACATCGCCCCGGGTAAACCGCTGGAACTGCTGCTGCGCGGCTGCAGCAAAGAGGCCGAGCGTCGTGTGAACGACAACCGCAGCTTCCTGCTGAACCTGGCGCGTCTGGAAAGCATTACCGTGCTGCCTGCCGATGATAAAGGTCCGGTCTCCGTGACCAAGATTATCGACGGCGCCGAGCTGCTGATCCCGATGGCGGGCCTCATCAATAAAGAAGATGAGCTGGCGCGTCTGGCGAAAGAAGTGGCCAAAATCGAAGGTGAAATTGGCCGCATCGAAAGCAAGCTGTCCAACGAAGGTTTTGTCGCCCGCGCGCCAGAAGCGGTGATCGCTAAAGAGCGCGAGAAGCTGGAAGGCTACGCGGAAGCGAAAGCGAAGCTGATTGAGCAGCAGGCGGTGATCGCCGCGCTGTGATCCTCCCGCCCCTTGCCACCCGGCAAGGGGCGTTTTTTTATGAAACATCCTCGCTTGCGCTTTCCCCTGTCGCGATGTTATTAACATCATCATTCGTCTTTTTTGGGTAATGAGTCATTGTATGAATACGAGCGTCCCCGCGGCGACGTTGCTGCGTCGCATTACGGCGGCAGACAATGCCGCCATCGCCAGGGTCATCCGCCAGGTCTCGGCTGAATATGGCCTGACCGCCGATAAAGGCTATACGGTCGCCGACCCGAATCTCGATGAACTGTATGAGCTGTACAGCCAGCCGGGCTCTGCCTATTGGGTGGTGGAGAAAGAGGGCGAAGTGGTTGGCGGCGGTGGCGTCGCGCCGCTCGCCTGCAGCGAGCCGGATATCTGCGAGTTACAGAAAATGTATTTTATGACCAGCGCGCGCGGTCAGGGGCTGGCGAAGAAGCTGGCGCTGCTGGCGCTGGACTACGCCCGCGAGCAGGGCTTTAAACGCTGCTATCTGGAAACTACCGCCTTCCTGACGGAGGCGATCGGCTTATATGAACATCTCGGCTTTGAGCACATTGACGGGCCGCTGGGTTGCACCGGCCACGTTGACTGTGAAGTGCGGATGCTGAAAACGCTGTAGCGCCTCGATATCGCAGGCGTCCCCGGTAGCGCTACGCTTGCCGGGGCTACATTTCGGTAGCCCGGCTAAGGGTAGCGCAAGCCGGGGTATGTCCCGGATGGCACCGCTTGCACCTTACCCGTGCTCGCGGTGCCGTTTTTTTGTCGGGTGGCGGCTAACGCCTTACCCGACCTACGGCCCGTACCATTGCGGGCTGAAGCTCTCAACGCTATCTCTCTCCCCATGGCTACTGAAACTGCCGGTGTTAGTGGCTACCGGGGCTACAGGGCCCGAATACCGAGGGTTACGCCGCTACCGGCACACCGCTGTGAAAGCGGAACTCGGCCTCCGGCCTGAGGATCAGCGCCGCTTCCGCCTCGCCGAGCTGGCGCACCCGCTCGCTAATATCGTCTCCGGCAATCTTCTGCGCCAGATCCAGATAGTCCTGATAGTGACGCGCCTCGGAACGCAGCAGCGACAGATAAAACTTCTGCAGATCGTCATCCAGCCACGGCGCCAGCGCCGCAAAGCGTTCGCAGGAGCGGGCCTCGATATAAGCGCCGCAGATCAACTTATCGATCAGCATCACCGGCTCGTGCGAACGCACCTCCCGCCGCATGCCACGGGCATAGTTGCTGGCGGTGATTTTGACGTAGGGAATATCACGCGCCAGCATCATCTCCCGCACCTGCCAGAAGTGATGTAGCTCCTCTTTAATCAGCAAAATCATGCTGTCCAGCAACTGGCGGCCCCACGGGTCGTCGGTCTGCGGCATGGCGCTTTTGTTGATCCGCTTATGCAGGGCGACGAAATCCGGCTCCGGCCCCCAGCGGTAGGTGAAGTCTTCATACGGCTTCAGGCAGGCCAGCAGCTCGTCGGCGTCGGCTTTATCCGCGACGTAGCGACGCACCAGCAGCATGGCGTTCTGCGCCGCTTTCAGTTCGCACACCATATGGTCGGTCAGCAGCAGCGGCAGGTTTTCCGGCTTGCGGGCTTCGTCAATCCACGCCTGCGGCGTCGGGCAGTGCAGGAAATTGATAATCGGGGAGAGTATCTGCGGGTAATCCATGGAAGTTCCTTGCTATACGGCGGCAGGCGCCGCCGTATCCATCTGCAGCTTAGTGGCGAACACCATCGTCGTCTTCATCGACAAAATCTTCGTCATCGTCGCCGTCTTCTTCACCGTTCGGGTCCTCATAATAGGTACCCCAACCGTCATACTCGACGTCATATTTTTCTGCCAGCGTCATCAGCTGTTCCACCTGGGCATCGATCAGGTCTGCGTTCAGCGCGCATTCGCTGAGAATATCGCAGCAGATGACCATGTCACCCTCTTCCACTTCCAGCTCTTCGGGCTCGGTCACTTCATAGCCCAGCTTGAACGCTTCCACCGCCACTTTCTCCAGGGTTTCGAAATCGTCTGCAGAGAGGTGATGCTCAATCGTGTACAGTGCGTCCGGATCGCTGCCATCCTCCAGCAGCTCTTCGATAATCAGACGCGTCTCTTCACGCTGTTCTTCCAGGTGTTCCGGGTTTGCCATGGCTCGTTCCTCATAATGTGCGGCAGTTGTCCCTATTGTCACATACCGCCGTCATTGCCTCCACTTCTCAGTGAAAGATTTCGATCACAGACTTGCAAATGAATATTCATACATATAAATTGAATTTTAATTCAATTAGTGGCCTATGCCAGGTGAGGGAACCATGTCTGCGTTTTACCAGAAGCATTTTTTAAAGTTACTCGATTTTACGCCTGCAGAAATCACCGCCCTGCTCGAGCTGGCGGCAAAGCTCAAAGCCGATAAGAAAAACGGTATCGAAGTCCAGAAACTGGCAGGGAAAAACATCGCGCTCATCTTCGAAAAAGACTCAACCCGTACACGATGCTCTTTCGAAGTTGCCGCATACGATCAGGGCGCCCGCGTGACCTATCTGGGGCCAAGCGGCAGCCAGATTGGCCATAAAGAGTCGATCAAAGACACCGCCCGCGTGCTCGGGCGGATGTACGATGGCATTCAGTATCGCGGCCACGGCCAGGAGGTGGTGGAGACCCTGGCGCAATACGCCGGCGTGCCGGTGTGGAACGGCCTCACCAACGAGTTCCACCCCACCCAGTTGCTGGCGGACCTGCTGACCATGAAAGAGCACCTGCCGGGCAAAGCCTTTAACCAGATGACGCTGGTCTACGCCGGCGACGCGCGCAACAACATGGGCAATTCGATGCTGGAAGCCGCAGCGCTGACCGGTCTGGATCTGCGCCTGGTAGCGCCATCGGCCTGCTGGCCGGAGTCTCAGCTGGTGGAGACCTGTACCGCGCTGGCCAAACAGCAGGGCGGCAACATCACCCTGACGGAAGATATCGCCGCAGGAGTGAAAGGCGCCGATTTTATCTATACCGACGTCTGGGTCTCGATGGGCGAGGCGAAGGAAAAATGGGCCGAACGTATCGCCCTGCTCCGCGACTATCAGGTTAACAGCGCGATGCTGGCGCTGACCGGCAATCCGCAGGTCAAGTTCCTCCACTGCCTGCCGGCATTCCATGACGACCAGACCACGTTGGGCAAACAGATGGCCGCCGATTACGGCCTGCACGGCGGTATGGAAGTGACTGACGAGGTGTTTGAGTCGGCGGCGAGCGTGGTTTTCGATCAGGCGGAAAACCGGATGCACACCATCAAAGCGGTGATGGTGGCGACGCTGGGCAAGTAGCCCCTCGCTGGCGGTCAAATCCCGGATAGCACGGCGCTTATCCGGGATATGGCTCGCCATTTTACGCCATCAGCATCTTCACTACCGCTTTGCGCACCTTCGCCGGGGCGCCTACGGCGCACAGCGGTTTATGCACTTCGCCGGGATAAAACACCACAAAATCCCCTTCGTTGAGGATCACCGTTTTCTCCTGCTGGCCTTCGGCCAGAAAAGCGATGTCTTTCTCCGCCAGCCAGTCGGTCTGCGGCTCTCCAGCCGGCAAGGTACTGAAGGTCATCCCCTCGATGCCGCGGAGCACAATCTGAATATCGAGATAGCGGGCATGGTATTCCGCGCGGCGCGCGGCCTGCGGCTCGGTGGTGTCTTCGGAAATCAGATAAAACAGGTTATTGCCGTCGATATCGTGTTTACCCAGCGGCGTCGCCTCGCTGACATGGGCGATGACGTGCTCAATGGCCTCGCGCAGCGCGGCAGGCAGCCATGGCTGCAGATGGTGGATATTGCCAATAATCATCACTTACCTCGAATATAAAACAGCATTTCATTTTATGACTTTATACCCCCATCGCCACTGCCATACCAGTACAGTTTCACCGTTCTTTGCGCTGGCGCACTTTTCTGCAGGCAAACGATTACCTGTTTGTGAATGAATCGCTTGATCGTCATAACGGTCTGCGTATAATGCCAGTCGTTTTGCCGGGAGGAAGCATGGCCAATTGCGTACGACATTCTGTCTTAGCGCGTCTGAACGCAGACGCTGGCCTGGCGTTTTTCTTTCCGTTGCTCATTGGATTCCCGAAGCCCCTTATTTAAGGGGCTTTTTTTTTGCCCAGGCGTCAGGAGATAAGCATGGCTAACCCGCTATATCAAAAACATATCATTTCCATAAACGATCTCAGCCGCGAAGACCTCGAACTGGTGCTGGCGACGGCGGCAAAGCTGAAAGCCAATCCGCAACCCGAGCTGCTGAAGCATAAGGTTATCGCCAGCTGTTTCTTTGAAGCCTCCACCCGTACCCGTCTCTCTTTTGAAACCTCGATGCACCGCCTGGGCGCCAGCGTGGTCGGCTTTTCTGACAGCGCCAATACCTCGCTGGGCAAAAAAGGGGAAACCCTGGCGGATACTATCTCCGTTATCAGCACCTACGTTGACGCCATCGTGATGCGTCATCCGCAGGAGGGCGCCGCGCGCCTGGCGACTGAATTCTCCGGCGGCGTGCCGGTACTGAACGCCGGCGACGGCGCCAACCAGCATCCGACCCAAACCCTGCTCGACCTGTTCACCATTCAGGAGACCCAGGGCCGCCTCGAAAACCTCAACGTGGCGATGGTCGGCGATCTGAAGTATGGCCGTACCGTCCACTCCCTGACCCAGGCGCTGGCCAAATTCAGCGGCAACCGCTTCTACTTTATCGCCCCGGACGCGCTGGCCATGCCGCAGTACATCCTCGATATGCTGGATGAAAAAGGTATCGCCTGGAGCCTGCATAGCGCCATCGACGACGTGATGGCGGAAGTGGATATTCTGTACATGACCCGCGTGCAGAAAGAGCGTCTGGATCCGTCGGAATACGCCAACGTGAAAGCGCAGTTCGTCCTGCGCGCCGCCGACCTCGAAGGGGCGCGCGCCAACATGAAGGTGCTGCACCCGCTGCCGCGCATTGACGAAATCACCACCGATGTCGATAAAACACCGCACGCCTGGTACTTCCAGCAGGCCGGTAACGGCATCTTCGCCCGCCAGGCGTTACTGGCACTGGTACTGAATAGCGAGCTGGCACTGTAAGGGGGAATGAGAGATGACACACGACAATAAACTGCAAGTAGAAGCCATTAAACGCGGCACCGTGATCGACCATATCCCGGCGCAGGTCGGCTTTAAGCTGCTCACCCTGTTCAAACTGACCGAAACCGACCAGCGTATCACCATCGGCCTGAACCTGCCCTCCGGCGAGATGGGCCGCAAGGATTTGATTAAAATCGAGAACACCTTCCTGACCGACGAGCAGGTTAACCAGCTGTCGCTGTACGCCCCGCAGGCGACGGTAAACCGCATTGATGATTACGAAGTGGTGGGCAAATCCCGCCCGAGCCTGCCGGATCGCATTGACAGCGTGCTGGTCTGCCCGAACAGCAACTGTATTAGCCACGCCGAACCGGTTTCTTCCAGTTTTGCAGTGAAAAAACGCGCCGATGACATCGCACTCAAATGCAAATACTGTGAAAAAGAGTTTTCTCATTATGTGGTGCTGGCCAACTAAATGCGGTTGGTATTGGTGGTAGGCCTCCCTATAATGGCTACCACCCTACGCTTCGTCCTTCAGGCGGCGTCTGCGCCGGCGGCACAGCGCTTACCCTCTGGCGGCAACCTGAATGATTTTGCGTAACATTACTCAGTTCATCTGGAGATAACATGAGCAAAACTATTGCGACGGAAAATGCACCAGCAGCGATTGGCCCATACGTTCAGGGCGTTGATCTGGGCAGCATGATCATCACCTCTGGCCAGATCCCGGTCGACCCGAAAACCGGCAGCGTCCCGGAAGACGTGTCCGCGCAGGCGCGCCAGTCGCTGAACAACGTGAAAGCGATCGTTGAAGCCGCTGGCCTCACCGTTGGCGACATCGTCAAGACCACCGTATTCGTCAAAGACCTCAACGATTTCGCTACCGTTAACGCCACCTACGAAGCGTTTTTCACCGAGCACAATGCCACCTTCCCGGCGCGCTCCTGCGTGGAAGTCGCTCGTCTGCCGAAAGACGTGAAGATCGAGATCGAAGCCATCGCCGTACGTCGCTGATCGCTTTGGTTGGCAGGAAAAAAGGCAGCCAGTGGCTGCCTTTTTTACGTGGCTCATCCGAAAATGCGCCCTTCACTGCCAGCCGTAGCGACGGCTGTAGAAACCTTTAACGGTCTGGGTCAGCACCATATAGCCCGCCAGGATCACCACCAGCCACGGGAAGTAGCTGAGCGGCAGCGCCTGCAGCTGCAGGTAGCCCGCCAGCGGCGAGAACGGCAGGGCAATGCCCACGGCCATCACCACCAGAGTCATGGCGAACAGCGGCCACGCGGCGCGGCTCTGAACGAACGGAATGCGCCGGGTGCGGATCATGTGCACAATCAGCGTCTGCGACAGCAGCCCTTCAATAAACCAGCCGGACTGGAACAGAGTCTGCATCTCCACGGTATTGGCGTGGAACACCCACCACATCAGGCCGAAGGTGAGGATATCGAAAATCGAGCTGATCGGTCCAAAGAAGACCATAAAGCGCCCGAGATCGGCCGGGTTCCAGCGCTGCGGTTTACGGATCTGCTCATCATCGACGTTATCGAACGGGATCGCCACCTGGGAGACATCGTACAGCAGGTTCTGAATCAACAGGTGCAGCGGCAGCATCGGCAGAAACGGCAGGAAGGCGCTGGCCACCAGCACGCTAAAGACGTTACCGAAGTTGGAGCTGGCGGTCATTTTGATGTACTTGAGCATGTTGGCGAAGGTGCGGCGGCCTTCGATCACCCCCTCCTCCAGCACCATCAGGCTTTTTTCCAGCAGAATGATATCCGCCGCCTCGCGGGCGATATCCACCGCGCCATCAACGGAAATGCCAATATCCGCCGCGCGTAACGCCGGGGCGTCGTTGATGCCATCGCCCATAAAGCCCACCACGTGACCTTCGCGTTTCAGCAGCGTCACGATACGCTCTTTATGCAGCGGCGCCAGACGCGCAAACAAAGTGGTGCGCTTCGCCAGCGCCGCCAGCTCGTCGTCGCTCATGGCTTCAATCTGGCTGCCAATCACCACTTCGCCCGCATCCAGCCCCACTTCATGGCACACCTTCGCCGCCACCAGTTCGCTATCGCCGGTGAGGATTTTCACCGTGATGCCGCTGGCCTTCAGCGCCTTCAGCGCCGGGGCGGTGGTCTCTTTCGGCGGATCAAGGAAGGCGATGTAGCCTTCGAGGATCAGATCGGATTCATCGGCGCGCTGGTAATCGCCCTCGCGCGCCGGCAGGTATTTGGTTGCTACCGCCACCACCCGCAGTCCCTGACGGTTCAGGGTATCGGTCACCCGGCGGATGCGGCGCAGCATGGTGTCGTCCAGCGGTACGATTTCGCCGTTGTAGCGCACCTGGGTCGAGACGTTAAGGATCTCCTGCAACGCCCCTTTACAGATCAGCTGATGCGCGTCGCCCTGCTCTTTTACCACCACCGACATGCGGCGGCGTTCGAAGTCGAACGGGATCTCATCCACCTTCTGCCAGCGCTCCGCGAGACCGCGAGCGGCATCCAGTTCCACGCCTTCCAGCACCGCGGTATCGAGCAGGTTTTTCAGCCCGGTCTGGTAATGGCTGTTGAGCCAGGCGGTATGCAGCACTCTCTCGCTGGACTTACCGGAGACATCGGTGTGGTTCTCCAGCACGATCTTGTCCTGAGTCAGGGTGCCGGTTTTATCGGTGCAGAGAATATCCATCGCGCCAAAGTTCTGAATGGCGTCGAGGTGTTTGACGATCACTTTTTGTTTCGACAGCTTCACCGCCCCGCGCGCCAGCGTCGAGGTGACGATCATCGGCAGCATCTCCGGCGTCAAGCCGACCGCCACCGACAGTGCAAACAACGCCGCTTCCCACCAGTCGCCTTTGGTGTAGCCATTAATCAATAGCACCACCGGGGCCATCACCAGCATAAAGCGGATCAGCAGCATGCTGACCCGGCTGATGCCTTTCTGGAAGGCGTTCGGCTCGCTTTCCTGCTCGCTGACGCGCCCGGCCAGCTGGCCAAACCAGGTGTTGCCGCCGGTGGCGTAGACGATAGCCTGCGCCGAGCCGCTCACCACGTTGGTCCCCATAAAGCACAGGGTGTCGCATTCCAGCGGGTTCTGCTGCAGCGGGTCGCGGCTGCGCGCGACTTTCTCTACCGGCAGCGATTCGCCGGTCAGCGAGGCCTGAGCGACAAACAGATCGCGCGCCTGAATAATGCGCAGGTCCGCCGGGATCATATCTCCCGCCGACAGCTTGACGATATCTCCTGGCACCAGTTGGTCGATAGGCAGTTCAAGCCAGCGGCTCTCCCCCTGCTCGTTCACCACCCGCAGCACCGTGGCGGTATTGCTGACCATCGCCTTTAGCGCATCCGCCGCTTTGGTCGAGCGCGCTTCCTGGATGAAGTTAAGCAGCGTCGAGATGCCGACCATCAGCGCGATAACGCCCGCGGCGAACAGATCTTCGGTGGAATAGGAGACGATGCCGAGCACCGTCAGCAGCAGGTTGAACGGGTTGCGATAGCAGGTCCACAGATGCACCCACCACGGCGAGGGCTTCTGCGCCGGGATCTGATTGTCACCATGTTTGAGGATCTTTGCCGCCACTTCGCCTTCATTGAGCCCTTCAGGGTGGCTGTCAAAGGCACGCCAGATCTCCTGGTCATCCATCGCCGCAACGTCCAGGCAGCGCTGGCCGAGCGAGTCCGGGATCGGCACGCTGGTCAGGTTACGGGCATCAGGCAGCGGATCGCGCTGGACCAAACGGCGTGGCAGATGGCGGCTAAGCTGCGCGAACAGCTGCCGGGTATAATTTTTCAACATAAACAGTCCCTCCGCGCTCGCGCGAGCGAACGCAGCGTCGCCAACAGGCGTAGCAAAGCCTACCTGTCAGGCATGTAATTTTTATGGCAGGGACATCAAGGACGTCACTGCTTTACGCTTTCCGGTAAAGCAGTGTTAAACAGGCTTACCGGAAAGAAAGGTTGCTCCATCGAGGATGAGGAGTGGGATCGGGGTCCATAAATTCTCCGGTAAGTGAATATAAACGGCGCGGATTATAGCGCGCTCGTTGAGACATGTGTGGCATTTATGGCGATGATAAGCCCGCGCAACTAAACCGAACGTAAACCAGACTTTGCTCATTGCGGTTTGGTTGAGTAGCATTAGGCTCACTTCTACCATCCCTGACGAGAATTCCGCATGCAGAACCGGCTGACCATCAAAGATATCGCGCGTTTAAGCGGCGTAGGAAAATCGACGGTATCCCGCGTCCTTAACAACGAGAGCGGGGTCAGCGAACGGACCCGCGAGCGCGTCGAAGCGGTGATGCAGCAGCACGGTTTCTCACCCTCCCGCTCCGCCCGCGCCATGCGCGGCCAGAGCGATAAAGTGGTGGCGATTATCGTTACCCGTCTGGATTCCCTGTCGGAAAACCTTGCCGTGCAGACCATGCTGCCTGCCTTTTATGAACAGGGTTACGATCCGATTATGATGGAGAGCCAGTTCTCCCCGGGACTGGTGGAAGAGCATCTCGGCATGCTCGCCCGGCGTAATATTGACGGCGTAGTGCTGTTCGGATTTACCGGCATTGATGAGGCGATGCTCGCCCCCTGGCGCGATACGCTGGTGCTGATGGCCCGCGACGCCCCCGGTTTCGCCTCGGTGTGCTATGACGACGAAGGCGCCATCACGCTGCTGATGCAGCGGCTCTACGATCGCGGACATCGCCACATCAGTTTTCTTGGCGTCCCGCACAGCGACGTCACCACCGGCGAACGCCGCCATCTCGCCTACCTCGCTTTCTGTAAAAAGCATCGCCTGACGCCCACCGCCGCTCTGCCGGGCTTGGGCATGAAGCAGGGGTATGACACCGTCGCCAGCGTGCTGACGGCCGAAACCAGCGCCCTGGTCTGCGCGACGGATACCCTCGCCCTCGGCGCCAGCAAGTACCTCCAGCAGCAGGGCTGCGCTGCGCTGCAGCTCGCCAGCGTCGGCAGCACGCCGCTAATGAAGTTTCTCCACCCGGAAATCTTGACCGTCGATCCCGGCTATGCCGAGTCCGGACGCCGGGCCGCCCGGCAGTTGATCGAGCAGATCGCCGGCAGCGTCGAACCCCGCCAGATCGTGATTCCTGCCGCCCTGAATTAATCTCGTTCGGACGATTTATGTGATCGTCGCCGGGTTTCGGGAACGTTCCCATTTTGCAAATCAAGCGGAACGGTTAGGATGCCCTCAAGGTAAAAAACGGCATCTCTCCCCCTCTGTTTTTGAGGCTTCATCATGAGCAAAGTAAACCAGCAGGACATCGATAAACTGATCGAACTGGTGGGCGGACGCGGCAACATCGCCACCGTCAGCCACTGTATTACCCGTTTGCGCTTTGTGCTGAACGACCCGGCCATCGCCAAACCAAAAGAGATTGAGCAGCTGCGCATGGTGAAGGGATGCTTCACTAACGCCGGCCAGTTCCAGGTGGTTATCGGCACCGAGGTGGGCGATTACTACAAGGCCCTGCTGGCCACCACCGGCCAGACCTCCGCCGATAAAGAGCAGGTCAAGCAGGCCGCGCGGCAAAATATGAAGTGGCATGAGCAGTTGATCTCGCACTTTGCCGAGATCTTCTTCCCGCTGCTGCCGGCGCTGATCAGCGGCGGTCTGATCCTCGGTTTCCGTAACGTCATCGGCGACTTACCCATGAGCAACGGCCAGACGCTGGCTCAGATGCACCCGTCGCTGAAAACCATCTATGACTTCCTGTGGCTGATTGGCGAGGCGATCTTCTTCTATCTGCCGGTGGGGATCTGCTGGTCAGCGGTGAAGAAAATGGGCGGCACGCCGATCCTCGGGATCGTTCTTGGCGTCACCCTGGTTTCCCCGCAGCTGATGAACGCCTATCTCCTCGGCCAGCAGGTGCCGGAGGTGTGGAACTTCGGCCTGTTTACGATTGCCAAAGTCGGCTACCAGGCGCAGGTGATCCCGGCCTTGCTGGCGGGCCTGACGCTCGGCTTTATCGAGACGCGCCTCAAGCGCATCGTGCCTGACTACCTCTACCTGGTCATTGTCCCGGTCTGCTCGCTGATCCTCGCGGTGTTCCTCGCGCACGCCATTATCGGTCCGTTCGGCCGCCTGATCGGCGACGGCGTGGCCTTCGCGGTACGCCATCTGTTAACCGGCAGCTTCGCGCCAATCGGCGCCGCGCTGTTCGGCTTCCTCTACGCGCCGCTGGTGATTACCGGTGTCCACCAGACCACCCTCGCTATCGATATGCAGATGATCCAGAGCATGGGCGGCACCCCGGTGTGGCCACTGATTGCGCTATCCAACATTGCCCAGGCATCGGCGGTAGTCGGCATTATTATTGCCAGCCGTAAACAGAATGAACGCGAAATCTCGGTGCCGGCGGCAATTTCTGCTTACCTCGGGGTTACCGAACCGGCGATGTACGGTATCAACCTGAAGTACCGCTTCCCGATGCTGTGCGCGATGATCGGCTCCGGTCTTGCCGGCCTGCTGTGCGGCCTGAACGGCGTGCTGGCGAACGGCATCGGCGTCGGCGGCCTGCCGGGCATCCTCTCCATCCAGCCAACCTACTGGCAGGTGTACGCCATGGCGATGGCTATCGCGGTGGTGGTGCCGATTATCCTGACCACTGTGGTGTATCAGCGCAAGTACCGTCAGGGCACCTTGCAGATTGTCTAACTTCTTCTTTCGGGGCGCCTTTGGCGCCCCTCGTTGCAGCAGGAAAGCACTATGAATCATCTTCCCCACTGGTGGCAAAACGGCGTTATTTATCAAATCTATCCGAAGAGTTTTCAGGATACCACCGGCAGCGGTACCGGCGATCTGCGCGGCGTCACTTCCCGCCTCGACTATCTGCAGAAGCTTGGGGTCGACGCCATCTGGCTGACGCCGTTCTACGTCTCACCGCAGGTGGATAACGGCTACGATGTGGCGAACTACACCGCTATCGATCCCTCCTACGGCACGATGGCCGACTTTGACGCCCTGGTGGCGGAGGCGAAGGCCCGCGGCATCCGCATCGTGCTGGATATGGTACTGAACCATACCTCGACCGAGCATGAATGGTTCCGTCAGTCGCTGAATAAGGAGAGTCCCTACCGGCAGTTCTATATCTGGCGCGACGGCGAACCGGACGCGCTGCCGAACAACTGGCGCTCCAAGTTTGGCGGCAACGCCTGGCAGTGGCACGCCGACAGCGGGCAGTATTATCTGCACCTGTTCGCCATTGAACAGGCGGATCTCAACTGGGAGAACCCGGCGGTACGCGCCGAGCTGAAAAAGGTCTGCGAATTCTGGGCCGATCGCGGCGTCGACGGTCTGCGCCTCGACGTCGTCAACCTGATCTCGAAAGACCAGACCTTCCCCTGCGATGCGGAGGGTGATGGCCGCCGCTTCTACACTGACGGCCCGCGGGTGCATGAATTCCTGCAGGAGATGAGCCGCGATGTCTTTACTCCCCGTAACCTGATGACCGTCGGCGAGATGTCCTCCACCTCTCTGGAGCACTGCCAGCAGTACGCCGCGCTGGACGGCCGCGAGCTGTCGATGACCTTTAACTTCCACCATTTAAAGGTCGATTATCCCGGCGGTGAAAAATGGACCCTCGCCCGCCCGGACTATGTGGCGCTGAAAGCGCTGTTCCGTCACTGGCAGCAGGGGATGCACAATCGGGCGTGGAACGCGCTGTTCTGGTGTAACCACGATCAGCCGCGCATCGTGTCGCGCTTTGGCGACGAAGGCGAGTACCGGGTGCCGGCGGCGAAGATGCTGGCGATGGTGCTGCACGGCATGCAGGGCACGCCCTATATCTACCAGGGCGAAGAGATCGGCATGACCAATCCGCACTTCAGCAGCATCAGCGATTACCGTGACGTCGAAAGTCACAATATGTTTATCGAGCGCGCAGCGCAGGGGCAAAGCCCGGACGAACTGCTGGCAATCCTCGCCAGTAAGTCGCGCGACAACAGCCGCACGCCGATGCCATGGCACGCCGGGGAGAACGGCGGCTTCAGCGACGGTGAGCCGTGGATCGGCCTTGGCGATAACTACCGGGAGATCAACGTTGAGGCGGCGCTGGCGGACCCCGATTCGGTGTTTTATGCCTATCAGCAGCTGATTATGCTGCGCAAAACCCTGCCACTGCTGACCTGGGGCGATTACCAGGATCTCCTGCCGGAACATCCATCGCTGTGGTGCTATCGCCGTCAGTGGCAGGGGCAAACGCTGGTGGTGGCCGCCAACCTGAGCCGCGACCTGCAGACCTGGCAGCCAGAGGAAGCCCAGGGCGACTGGAAGATGATCATCAGCAACTATGCCGAAACCACGCCCCGCCCGACCGGTCTGACGCTGCGGCCGTTCGAAGCCATATGGTGGCTGCAGGCGTAAGGTACTTCTTGCCCGACAGAAACCGGAGCGTAATGCCTGGCATCGGAGGTGGATGCCAGGCATTTTTGCTTATTTTCCAGCCAGATAAATTTACATTTATCGCCAGCGCCCATCATCCGTACTCTCACCTTTTTACCTTGTTCTGGGTCAATAAAATCGCAAACATCTTTGATGCAAATCACTACATATAGAACTTAAAATGCGTCCCAGCCCTACATGTTGTATTAATCGTCTATTATGTCACCATATCTTGTCGATGTCTGGCGGTGATGAGATGTGGATAAAACGGGCCGGATCTGAAGGCAAACAGCACGAGCCGTAGCGTGCAGCGCCTTCGGGATAACCTCCGCCTCTGTGGATAACCTGTTCTATATATGGAGTGATCATGACACCGCATGTGATGAAACGTGATGGCTGTAAAGTGCCGTTCAAATCAGAGCGCATTCAGGAAGCAATTCTACGTGCAGCTAAAGCAGCGGGAGTCGATGACGCAGACTATTGCGCCACCGTCGCAGAAGTCGTTAGCCAACAAATGCAGGGCCGCGCCCAGGTCGACATCAACGAGATCCAGACTGCGGTAGAAAACCAGCTGATGTCCGGCCCCTATAAGCAGCTGGCGCGCGCCTACATTGAGTATCGCCATGACCGTGATAGCCAGCGCGAAAAGCGCGGCCGTCTCAATCAGGAGATCCGCGGCCTCGTCGAGCAGACCAACTCCGCGCTGCTCAACGAAAATGCCAATAAGGACAGTAAAGTCATCCCGACCCAGCGCGACCTGCTGGCCGGTATCGTCGCCAAGCACTATGCGCGGCAGCACCTGCTGCCCCACGATGTGGTGATGGCCCACGAGCGCGGCATGATCCACTATCACGACCTCGATTACTCGCCCTTCTTCCCGATGTTCAACTGCATGCTGATCGATCTGAAAGGGATGCTGACTCAGGGCTTTAAGATGGGCAACGCGGAGATCGAGCCGCCGAAGTCTATCTCTACCGCCACCGCGGTGACGGCGCAGATCATCGCCCAGGTCGCCAGCCATATTTATGGCGGCACTACCATCAACCGTATCGATGAAGTGCTGGCGCCGTTCGTCACCGAAAGCTTCAAAAAGCATCGTAAAATCGCCGAAGAGTGGCAGATCCCGGACGCCGAAGGCTATGCCCGCGCCCGTACCGAAAAAGAGTGCTACGACGCCTTCCAGTCGCTGGAGTATGAAGTCAACACGCTGCATACCGCCAACGGTCAGACGCCGTTTGTCACCTTTGGTTTTGGCCTCGGCACTAGCTGGGAGTCGCGCATGATCCAGCAGTCGATTCTGCGCAACCGCATCGCTGGCCTCGGTAAAAATCGCAAAACCGCGGTATTCCCGAAACTGGTCTTCGCCATTCGCGACGGTCTGAACCATAAGTTCGGCGATCCGAACTACGACATCAAGCAGCTGGCGCTGGAGTGCGCCAGCAAGCGCATGTACCCGGATATCCTCAACTACGATCAGGTGGTGAAAGTCACCGGGTCGTTTAAAACGCCGATGGGCTGCCGCAGCTTCCTCGGGGTGTGGGAAAACGAGGATGGCGAGCAGGTGCATGACGGGCGCAATAACCTCGGCGTGATTAGCCTCAACCTGCCGCGTATCGCCCTGGAAGCGAAAGGCGACGAAGCCGCCTTCTGGGCGCTGCTGGACGAGCGCCTGCAGCTGGCGCGCAAAGCGCTGATGACCCGTATTGCCCGTCTGGAAGGGGTGAAGGCCCGCGTGGCGCCGATCCTGTATATGGAAGGGGCCTGCGGCGTGCGGCTGAAAGCCGACGATGACGTCTCCGAGATTTTCAAAAACGGCCGCGCGTCCATTTCACTGGGTTACATCGGTATCCATGAGACCATCAATGCGCTGTACGGTAATCAGCATATGTACGACAGCGAGGCGCTGCGTGAGAAAGGTGTGGCCATCGTCCAGCGCCTGCGCGACGCCGTCGATGTGTGGAAGGAAGAGACCGGCTACGGCTTTAGTCTGTACAGCACGCCGAGCGAAAACCTGTGCGACCGCTTCTGCCGTCTCGACACCGCCGAGTTTGGCATAGTGGAGGGCGTGACCGATAAAGGTTACTACACCAACAGCTTCCACCTCGACGTCGAGAAGAAGGTCAACCCGTACGACAAGATCGATTTCGAAGCGCCGTACCCGCCGCTGGCCAACGGCGGCTTCATTTGCTACGGCGAGTACCCGAATATCCAGCACAACCTGAAGGCGCTGGAAGACGTGTGGGATTACAGCTATGAGCACGTGCCGTACTACGGGACTAATACGCCGATCGATGAATGCTACGAGTGTGGTTTTACCGGCGAGTTCGAGTGCACCAGCAAGGGCTTTACCTGCCCGAAATGTGGTAATCACGATGCCGCTCGCGTGTCGGTTACTCGTCGGGTATGCGGTTATCTCGGCAGTCCGGACGCGCGTCCGTTCAACGCCGGCAAGCAGGAAGAAGTGAAGCGCCGCGTTAAGCACCTGGCCAATGGGCAAATCGGTTAAAGACCAATGCGCTTTTCCCGGATAGCGGCGCGCAGCGCCTTATCCGGGCTACTGTTTTGCACCGTCCGGTAGCCCGGGTAAGGCGGAACGCCGCGACCCGGGAAATGGCCGCATTCCTTCGTATTCGCAAAGCAATTAGCGTCAGAGCAAGGCGGCAAACGAGGGAATCCCCGGGAGCGTACATTCAGTACGTGACTGGGGTGAGCGAGCGCAGCCAACGCGGCTATGGCATTAATTGAGAAGCGAAAAATGAATTACCATCAGTACTACCCGGTAGATATCGTCAACGGCCCCGGCACCCGCTGCACCCTGTTTGTTTCCGGCTGCGTCCACGAGTGCCCAGGCTGCTACAACAAGAGCACCTGGCGGGTGAACTCCGGTATGCCGTTTACCGCTGAGATGGCCGACCGCATCATTGCCGACCTCAACGATACCCGCATCAAGCGCCAGGGGATTTCACTCTCCGGCGGCGATCCGCTGCATCCGCAAAACATCGCAGAGATCCTCAAACTGGTTCAGCGCGTGCGCGCCGAATGCCCCGGCAAAGATATCTGGGTCTGGACCGGCTATAAGCTGGATGAGCTGAATGAGGCGCAGATGCAGGTAGTGAACCTGATCAACGTGCTGGTCGACGGTAAGTTTGTGCAGGATTTAAAAGACCCGGCGCTGATCTGGCGCGGCAGCAGCAACCAGGTGGTACATCATTTGCGATAGCGTTTAGAGCCGTTTATTCGCCTGATGATAAACGGCCGCTTTCTCTCTTTTGCCAATGGCAATAACGTAAACCACCACCACACTATCTCGTACTTGATACACCAACCGATAACCTGACGCCTTAAGCTTGATTTTGTAGCAATCCGGTAAATCGCTCAGCCTGGCCGACTCAATTCGCGGATTCTGCACAATCTGCTGGAGCTTATTTTTGAACTGTTTTTTGACCGTCTCGCCAGGCATCTGCCATTCGCGCCAGGCTCGTGGATCAAACTCCAGTTCATAGGTCATCCAGACTCACCTTAACCCCCGGCCGTGGGTTTTCCAGCCGTTCGCGAACGGTGCGTAATAACGCCGCTTCGCCATCACTGATGGTCATACTTTTCACCGGCATGCGGCCATTTTCCGCAATGTATTGAAACAGCAGGCGTACCGCCTCCGTTGGTGTCATATCGAGTTTCTCCAGCACGGCATAAGCCTCTTTTTTGAGTTTATCGTCCAGTCGAACATTGAGCGTGGCCATTATGCCTCCAGAAAGGGGAATTTTGTAATGCAGTATAGCATTACATTTGAATTACATTCGAATCTGGAAAACGCCTCTCAAAACCGGCTGACGCACTCCATCGCCACCGTTTTAAACTCATTGAAGCTGCGGGTCGTGGCAAGGCGGCTCATGGCGCGCTCGCGCAGGAAAGTCACGAAAATATCGTAGATCGCCATCGCCTCTTCGTACTCGCGCTTACTGATGGCGAGCAGGAAAATGATATGGGCGGTTTCGTCGCCCCAGGCGATGCCCTGCGGGGCGATAACCGTATAAACCACCGTCTTTTTGGCCAGCAGTCCCAGGGAGTGCGGCAGCGCAATGCCATCGCCGAGCATGGTGCTGACAATCGCCTCACGCTCCACCACCGAAGCATGAAACTCGGCGTCAACAAAGCCTTCCTCCAGCAGCTGCTGGCACAGCTCGGCGAACAGCGTTTGCTGATCCATCGGCTTATCGACCACCCGGAAGTGGGCGGCATCGAAGTACTTATTCAGCATCCACGGACGGGTACGGTCCACCAGCACCAGCTTGCCAATCTGATCCAGCTGATAGTCGGTGGGAAACGGCGCGATGGTCACCACCGGTTTGTCTTTTTCGCTGATGCGCACCGTGGAGATAACAAAATCCGCCTCGATCGCATCCCGCTGTTCATACTCGCGCTGGGAAATCGTGGCGGCGATCTCCAGCTGCGGATATTTGCGCTGCAGGATCGCTTCGATCATCCGTACCATCGCATTGCTGGTATCGCAGACCAGTAGCACCTGCGGTTGACGCTGGTAGCCAATGTTGTAGTGACGCTCCAGCCCGACGCCGATATGCAGCACCAGAAAGCCGATTTCGTTTTCGCTGATGGTGTACGGAGTATATTTCCCCCAGCTGGAGACCGCGGCGAGGGTCATATCCCAGGCCATCGGGTAGTGCTGTTTGATGTTATCCAGCAGCGGATTGGGGATCATGATCTGGTAGCGCACGCGGGTGATCATGGTCTTAATGTGGGTCAGCAGATCGGCGTGCAGCTGGGCGTCGTCCAGCAGGTTGTAGTTATACTGGCTGTTGATGTAGCGCAGAATGTAATTGACCAGCGCTTCGTCATCGTCGGCGCTGATGGTTTCCGGGTCGACGTCCTGCACCTGACGGGCGGCGAGATGCACGCACAGCCACTCTTCTTCAGCGGGCGAGAAGGGCTTTCCGGCCAGCCGCTGTAGCTCTCCCGCCAAATCGCGCGCGGCGTCGCGGACGTTTTGCGCCACATCTTCGGCGCTGAAATCGGCCAGCGGATAGCCTTCGCTGACGCGGCGCACCACCACTGCGCCGTACAGGCAGATAAAGCGCTCACCGACATCAGTGAGGCGAATATGGTGCCGGGTGAGCGTCTCCTGCAGCATCGGCTCCAGCAGCGCAGGCACTTCCGCCTCCAGCGCCTCGGCGCCGATCAACGGATTGATACCGCCCTGTTGGGCCAGCTCCCACAGCAGATCGGTCAGGCAGGCGCGAATCGACACCTCGCTACCAAACAGCTTCATGCCGTGGCGAGGGCGGGTTTCAAGGGTAAGCTGATAGCGCTGGAAGCGCTCACGCACCTCGACCATATCATTTTGCAGCGTCGCGCGGCTGACGAACCACTCATCCGCCAGATCTTCCAGCTTGATGGAGAACGCCGACGTCAGGAAGCGCACCAGCAGAAACGTGATGCGATCCTGGGCGGTTCGCGGCACGTGCTGCGTCTTCGGCGCCGTCTCCTCCAGCGCCTGAAAGCTCGCCGGGTTATCAATTTTCAGTTGATAACCGCTGCCGCGGTTGAGGATAAACTGCGCGCCATACTGCGCCAGTAGCGCATTCAGGGCGGTAATATCGGCGCGCACGGTACGGGTGGAAACCGACAGCCGCTGCGCCAGCTCATCCTGCGGCAGCGTTTCATTCCGCAGCAGGGTGAAGAGTTGCGCTAAGCGTTGGTTGGGAAATCGCATGTCAGTTCCTTGTGGTTACGGCTCAGGGTTGGGCGGATATCACCATCTGCGATGGGCTACCAACCGGCGTGTAGTCGGAGGCAAAGGTTAATTTGCCATCCTTCGGCGCCACGCTGAAGCGGGTAATATTATCGCTACGCTGGTTCATGACGTACAGCCACTGCCCTTGATTATCCAGGGTCAGCGTACGGGGGTAATCCCCACGCGTCCAGATATCCTCCTGGTGGCTCAGGCGGCCGTCGGCCTGCACCGTAAAGTGGGCGATGCTGTTATGCAGACGGTTGGCGACATACAGCTGCTTACCATCGTTGCTCAGCGCCAGACCGGCGGCAAAGCTGGTGCCCTTATACTCTTTCGGCAGCGCGGAGACGGTTTTGCCTTCGCGCAGCAAGCCGCTTTGCTTATCCAGATGATAGAAAGTCAGCGTCGACGCTTCTTCGTTGATCAGCCACAGGCCGTCGCCCTTTGGCGTAAAGACGAAGTGGCGTGGGCCGGCGCCCGGCGACGAAGCGGCGATGAACGGCGGATCGTTCGGCGTCAGCTTGCCGCTGGCGCTATCCAGCCGGTACTGATAGATCCGATCCAGCCCCAGATCGGTGGAGTAAACAAATTTCCCGCTGGGATCGGCGGCGATCATATGGGCGTGCGGGCCATTGTGATCGCTGATGGCGAAGCTGCCCTCGACGGCCGCCGCCGGGCGTTCGGCGCCTGCCGGGCCTTCATCCTGATGCCTGTCCACTGCCTCACCCAGGCTACCATCTTCTTTCACCGGTAGCACGGCGATACTCCCGCTGACGTAGTTGGCCACCAGCAGATGTTTACCATCCGGCGTCAGGGAGAGATACACCGGCCCGGCGCCGCCGGAGGCAACCTGGCTGAGCGCGGTCAGCTCGCCATTCTTCTCAATGCGCCACGCCTGCACGACGCCTTTTTCGACTTCACTGGCGGCATACAGCGTTTTGCCATCGCGCGACACGGTCAGTTGCGCGACGTTTGGCAACGCGCTCACCAGGGCCCTGTCACGCAGCGCGCCGGTGTTGGCATCGACGGTAAAGCGGTACAGACCTTCGCCATTGGGATTATAGGTACCTACCCAGGCATAGTGGGTTTGCGCGGCGCCCGCGGCGGCGGCAAACAGGGACAGTGAAGCGACAAGCAGATGACGAGCGACAGGCATAGCAACTCCTTGATGGTTCGGTGGGATAAGTTGCCTCTCACCCCGGCCCTCTCCCAAAGGGAGAGGGAGAAAACCAGATGGTTCCCTCTCCCTCCGGGAGAAAGTTAGGATGAGCGGCAATAGCACTACTTCACTAACTGCTTAGTCATCTCCAGCAGCTGGCGCACATCGGCCGGGCGGGTGTTGCCGCTGGCTTTATCGATAATCGAGCTGTAGATATGCGGGATGATTTTGCTCACCCCGGCATCGAGAGCGATTTTCAGGATCTCGCTGTAGTTGTCCAGATCGATACCGCCGGTCGGTTCCAGCCAGAAATCGTGCGCAGCGCAGGCTTTGGCGACGGCTTCGAATTCGGCGCGGTGCTTCAGGCCGCCCATCGGGAAGTATTTGATGGAGCTGCCGCCCATGTCTTTCAGCAGCGCGATGGCGGTTTCCAGCGGCACAATGCCATCCGCCGCGCCGCTGCTCAGCGGGCCGGTGGAGATCTTCACCATTCCCGGCGTACCGGTCGGCGAGACCAGGCCATTCACCACGGTCTCATTCTGCCCGAGCAGCGCGCGGCTGGTAGCCACGCCGGTGAAGACCTGGTTGACATGCTGCGGCTGCACCTGGCGAGAAATCTCGCTCACCATCGCCGACTGGTTTGGATCGCCTGCGCCCAGCCCGACGGAGAGCGCGTTATCAATAAGCTTCGCGTAGTCACGCATATCAGCCACCGCGCTGGCGACATCCGGATAGTTTTTGGAGAGCACGCCGACCAGGACGTGACCTTCCGCCGCGTCGTAAATTTCGCGGGCGTTGTATTTGCTGCCCGCCAGGACGTTCAGGCACACGCGATCACGGTAAAAGTTTGGGGTCAGTTTCATGCTTGTTTCTCCTTGTTCAGCACTTCCGCGATGCGGCGGGCGACCACCGCCAGCTGCTCCGCGTTCACGCTGCGGACATCGGCTTCGATAATGCCTTCATTCGCTTTATAGCCGCGGAAGTAGATGGCGTATTCGCCCTGCTTCAGCGCGTTAACCAGATCGCCGGTCTTCACGCCGGTCACCGCTTCGTTGAATTTGATTTCGGCGCGGGCGATATCGCGACCCGCGCTATCCCACACCACCCGGGCGGTCACGCCGTTAAGCGTGTTGAGCTGTTCGATAAACGGCGTCATCTTCGCCACCATCTGCTCGCCGCTCTCTTTGCTCGCCGTCAGGTAGTGTTCAATGGCGCAGGTCAGGCCGAGAATGCCCTCTTTACCCACTTTCATCGCCCGGCCAATCCCCATCGACTGGCGTTTAACCCACTCGACGTACTGCGTTTTGCCGATCACCAGCCCGCTGGTCGGCCCTTCAATGGCTTTTGCGCCGCTGTAGATCACCAGGTCGGCGCCCATGCGGTAGTAGCACTGCAGATCTTCTTCCGCCGCCGCATCGACAATCAGCGGCAAGCCATGCTGGCGCGCCACTTCCGCAGCCTGCGCGACGTTGAGCATGCTTTTCTGTACGCAGTGGTGGGATTTGATGTACAGGATCGCCGCGGTGCGCGGGGTGATTGCCGCCGCCAGCTGTTGGGCGGAACATTCGTTGGCGTAGCCCGCTTCCACCAGCTTACCGCCGCCCAGCGCCACCATGGTGCCAACCGGCGCGCCGAAGTTGACGTTGTGGCCCTTCGGCAACACGATTTCGTTATTCTCAATCGGCGTAACGTGCAGGTTCTCCAGCAGCCAGTCGCTGTCTTTTACCAGCACCGCCGCCACCGACTGGGCAATCCCCGCCGACGCGCAGGAGACAACGGTCGCCCCTTCCACATCCAGCAACCTGGCGATGTACTCGCCGGTTTTATTCACCAGGTCTTTCATTTCAAAGTACTGGTTCATACCGGCCATCGCGGCTTCCACCACTTCCGGGCGCGGCGTGGAAACGCCCAGCGCCGTCATGCGGCCCGAAGTATTAATCACCTGTTTTAAATGGTATTTCTCAAAAATCGAAGGCATGTTCCGCGCTCCCTTGTTCGGTCAGATAGCCTTTGCCCGCGCGGATCGCGGCCAGCGGCACCAGAATGTTGTCAGCCTGGAGGCTCTCTTTTTCGGCATCCACCAGCAGCGTGGGCCGGTGCTCCAGGCGAAATAGCGTTAAATCGGCGTCGAAGCCCACTTCCAGCCGCCCTTTACGCGACAGGCGCAGCCCCTCGGCGGCGCTGACGGTCACGCAGGCAATGACCTGCGGCAGGGTCATGCCGATGGCGAGGAATTTCGACATCACCAGCGCCAGCGAGCGCACCGGGCCATCGATACGGTTACGGCAGTAAATA
The DNA here is from genome assembly GCF_001807705.1 of Klebsiella sp. HMSC25G12. Lineage (NCBI taxonomy): Bacteria > Pseudomonadati > Pseudomonadota > Gammaproteobacteria > Enterobacterales > Enterobacteriaceae > Klebsiella > Klebsiella sp. HMSC25G12. Next base: position 35,599 of record NZ_KV789843.1, read on the forward strand.
TCGGAGCTGATGGTGTGCGGCAGAATGCCCAGCGCAATCGCCCGCCGCGCCACTTCAAAGCTGAAGCTGGCGGTGCCGTGCCCAACGTCGAGGCGCACGCCGCGCTGCAGAGCGCGAGTAATCGAGCTACGCAGTTCGCCGGCGGGATTCAGAATGCGGTTCGGCTTGCCGTTATAGCAGTGGGTAATGATGTCGCCGCGGCTCAGCAGATCGGCGATTTCATCGAGGTTCGGCGGGTTATTGCCGATGTGCACCATCAGCGGCAGATCGCCGTTTTCCTGCTGAATGGCCTTGGCGCGCGCCAGCGGCGTAATGCCGTTTTCGCCGACGACGCTGCTGCTCATCCGCGCCTTCAGGCCGACGATAAAATCAGGATGACGCTGCACCGCCTGCTTCACCGCAGCGGCGTCGATATTGGCCATATTCGCCAGTTCATTCTGCGCAATCAGCCCGACGCGGGAGATATTGAGCAACGCATAAACTTCCGTCGCCGCGTTACGGGTCAGTTGATAGAAGTCATCGACGTCGTCGGCGCCGGTGCTGCCGGCATCAATCACGGTGGTGACGCCGGTGGCGATGCCGACGCTGTCCGGCTCATCGTGATAAATCGGCGAATTCGGGTAGCAGTGAACGTGGGAGTCAATCCAGCCGGCGCTGACGTAGCTGTTGCCGTGCAGATCGAGGGTGTTGCGGGAGGGCGCGCTAATCTCGCCCAGCGCCGCGATTTTCCCGTCCTGGATGGCGATATCAGTCAGGGTATCGTCGACGAGGCGCGCACGGCGCAGGAGTAAATCAAACATAGCTATCTCCTGATGAAAAGGGTGAATCTGTTGCCGGATGGCGGCGTACCGCCTTATCCGGCCTACCAATCGCGCTGACGTGTAGGCCCGATAAGCGCAGCGCCATCGGGCGATTAGCTAATCGCCACCGGGAAGATGGAGCCGAGGATCATCGCGCCGAGGATGGCGCCGCCGGTGATCGGTTTCTGCCAGATGTAGAACAGCAGTGCGCCAACCAGCGAGCCAATCCCGATAGGAATCGAGGCGGTCATCGCGCTGAGGATAATCAAGGGACCGAGGAAGCGGCCGGAGGCATTACCGGCCCCCATCATCACGTCGGCGCCGTAAGTGGAATCGCTCTGGTTAATGGTGAACTTACGCGCCAGAATGATGATGTAACCCACTGCCAGACCAAGGACCAGGCCGGTGACCAGCGAGGCGGCGAAGTTCGCCACCGGGAAGACAAAGCCCGCGCCGAGCAGCAGCGCCGGTACACCAAGACCGATACCGGTCTGTATCGCTCCGCCGATATCGAGGATCCCCACCAGCGACCCTTCGATGATGCGGGCGAACAGGAAGCTGGCGCCAAACGCCGCCACCGCGCCGTAAACGCCGGTATCAATCCCCGACTTCAGCATGGCCACGAAGGCCACTTCGTTAAAGGCGCCGATGCCGTACAGGTAGTACATGTGCGTCCCGGCGAAGACGCCGGAGGAGAGCAGGCCAACAAAGATCGGGAACGACCAGTCGGCATACCAAAAACCTTTATTCTGTTCCATTATCAGGCTCCCGTTACTTGCCGCTGAGTGAGTTGTGGATCATGTCCAGCCAGTTCGGCACGGTCAGATGGAAGGATTCGATCATCTTCATGTCGAAGCCGCGGAAGAAGCCGCTGAGGACAAACAGCGCGACGATGGCCACCATCATCACTTTAGTCACCCGGTTCCAGCCGCTCTCTTCGACGCCTTTACCGATCAGGATCCCCAGCACCAGACCCGGTACGGCGTTACCCATAATCAGCTGCGCGGCGCCGCCGAAAATCGTCGCCCAGAAGCCTGATTTCTTACCGGCATCGATAGCCGCCAGCCAGAAGATCACCGGCATCACGGTGTTCACCAGCAGGTTTGCCGCCGGCACCAGGACCTTAACCGCGGTCACCTGCAGCGCTTCCGGTACGGACGAGGCGGTGAGGTTGAGGAAGGCGACGACAATCATGCCGATGATGCCGCAGGAGATGGCCATTTTTTTCGGATCGTGCAGCGTTTCGCCGACGTTACGATTTTTCAGCATTAGCGCCGCCGCGCCCCAGTTGGGGATAATGCGGTGGTCAACATCCTGGGTGAAGGAGCCTGCTGCCACGGAAGAGGCCCAGGCGTTAAAGAAGAAACCGAGGCCAAAGGAGAAGTGGGAAGCCGGATCGCCTTCGCAGGAATTCAGCTCGCCCAGGGTTCGAAACGCCCCCATCCCCTGGGTGGTAGGGGCGTGAAACATGCGTGCCGCTCCGGCGCCCACGCCGACGCCGACCAGGCCGCCGATGATGAGCGATTTTATTAAAATTATCAGGAACATAGTCAGACCCTTTGCTAACAATCAGGTTTGCGTGACGAAATCCACTTTATCGAGATCGATGGCGGTCACGTTGACGGTGACGTCCAGCTCCACGCTGTAGGTCCGTCGTTCACGGCGCAAAAAGAAGAACAGGAAGGCCTCTTTTCGTACCGCTTCGCGCGCATGAACAACCGTCACGTCCTGTGGCTCAATACGCAGCAGAATGTGCGATGAGGTTTTCATCACCGCAGCCTGCACATGGTTCAGGGCATCGGCGAAGGCCCGTGATTTGCTTTCGCCTTTGCCGGCAACCCTCACCGTGGTGGTGAATTGCTCTTTCATACTTATGCGCCGTATTTCTTTTTCCAGGCTTCTACCAGGCGCTCGCCCAGCTCTTCTTTATCCATAAAGCCGAAGCCCAGCACGTTGCACCCTTCGTTGATGGCAGTGACGCCCTCTTCCACCGAACGCATGCCATATTTCGCTTTGTAGCCGTATTTGGTCTGGGCGGTGATGGCCCCGGCGCCGCCGCTGCCGCAGAAGGAGATGCCGAAGGTAGCGTTTTCCGCTTTCATCATGTCGCCAAGCTTCATATCGGCAGCAACGCCAGGGACGACCACAGCACGTGCGCCCGCTTTCTCAGCGCCTGCAGCGACTTTTTGGCCTTTACCCAGACGGTCGCCAATGACTACGGTGATTTGTTCCATGTTTTGCTCCTTACAGGTTTTCTTTTGCGACTTCGAAATGGACGGACAGCAGCCAGGCCTCTTCATCGGGCAGGTTGCCGAACTGCGCGACCACTTCGCGGGCCAGCGTCATTGAATCTGGTGAAATCTCTTCGAACAGGCTGGCATCCACTTCCGGCAGCGGTTCACCACTGATTGACCGGTGGGCCATGGCCCGCACGTGGGAAGTCAGCATTTGCTCCTGAACGTCGTTAGGGACGATGCCGTGACGGTTTAACAAGGCGTAAACCTGCTGCAGCATCTTGTCAGCCAGCCGTTCAGTCTGCGCTGCCTGCTCCCCTTCGTCGTGTATTACCGCTCCGTTATTCACTTCTGATACCCCGCTGATGTCTCTGGAAATCAAGGTAGCGCCGGGGGATGGGAGTTTGTAGCGAGTTGTTTTCCACTTCGAAGTGGAAAGGGAGACGGCAGGCGTGATCGACCCCACATATTCACAGGGAAAAGGCAAAAACGACGGCTATGACGTGAGATGTATCACAACAATGAGCGTGGACAAGGCGCCCGCGGCAGCGGAAAGGCCGGAAAAAGAGAGTGGAAAAATGTGATATCGGTAGGCTTTCAGGCGGGAGGCATCGGCTGATGCCTCCCGAAAAGAACGGTTAGCGGTACTTCTTATGGTAGGTGTTGCGGGTGGTTTTAAACTCCTCCGCGGCGGCCTGCGCCTCTTTCACCTTGCCTTCGTTCGCCAGCTTCAGCGCACCGTCGATCTGGCCGATCAGAATATCCAGACCATGACGGTAATCTTTCATCTCAGCGCTGTCGGCCGCTTTGCCTTCCAGCTTCGGCGGGGTCTCTTTCTGGGCATCGACCGCGGCGGTACGCATCTTATTCAGCGCCGCTTTCAGCTCGCCGGCGTCGGAGGTCTTCTGTACCACTTGCAGGTTTTCTGCCAGAGTGTCCATGTCTTCGCCCAGGTCGGCGAAGGCCGACGCTGAACCGAGCGCAAAAGCAGAGACAGCCAGCATCGCTAACAGTTTTTTACGCATTGCTCACTTCCTTTTTATTATTTAAGCAAACAGGTGTTATTGCCCGGCGATTTTCATCTCCGGCAGCAGCACAGAACCGCACTGAATGTTGCTGCGCGTTTCAATATCATCGCCAATGGTCACGATATTACGCCACATTTCTTTCAGATTTCCTGCAATGGTGATCTCACTGACAGGATATTGAATTTCGCCGTTTTCTACCCAGAAGCCGGATGCGCCGCGTGAGTAGTCGCCGGTGACGCCACTGACACCCTGCCCCATCAGTTCGGTAACCACAAGACCGGTGCCCATCTCTTTAAGCATCTTTGCAAAACTCAGGCCGCGGCCGTTAATGCGCCAGTTGTGGATGCCCCCGGCGTGGCCGGTGCTTTTCATCCCCAGCTTACGCGCCGAGTAGTTGGTCAGCAGCCACTGGGTCAGCACGCCGTCTTTGATGATGTCACGACGCTCGGTGCGCACGCCTTCGCTGTCGAACGGCGTGGAGGCCAGCCCTTTCAGCAGGTGAGGATGCTCTTCGATGGTCAGCCACTCTGGCAAAATTTGTTTGCCCAGCGAATCGAGCAGGAAGGTGGATTTGCGGTATACCGAACCACCGGCAATCGCTCCGACCAGGTGGCCAAACAGCCCGGTCGCCACTTCGTTGGCGAAAATAACCGGCGCCTTCATGGTCGATAGCTTACGCGGCGCCAGACGCGACAGGGTGCGGCGAGCGCACTCTTCCCCGACCCATTCCGGGGACTGCAGATCCTCGATCGCCCGGCCAATGGTGTAGGCGTAGTCGCGCTCCATATCGCCATCATCTTCCGCGATGACGCAGCTGGAGAGCGAATGGCGAGTCGAGCAGTAACTTTGCAGCATGCCGTGACTGTTACCGAACACTTTGATGCCGTAGTGGCTGTTAAAGCTGCCGCCTTCGGTGTTGGTGATGCGTTTATCGGCCTTCAGCGCCGCTTGCTCCGCGCGGGCGGCCAGTTCGATGGCTTCGTCCGGGGAGACCTCCGCCGGGTGGAACAGGTCCAGATCCGGGGCGTCAAAGGCCAGCAGCTCTTTATCGGCCACACCGGCAAACGGATCCGGGGAGGTGTAGCGCGCAATATCCAGCGCCGCCTGTACGGTGCGGGCGATGGCGTCCGGGCTAAGATCGGTGGAAGAGGCGCTGCCCTTGCGGTTCTGATGGTAAACCGTAATGCCTAACGCCCCATCGCTATTGAATTCTACATTCTCCACTTCGCCATAGCGGGTGCTGACGCCGATGCCCGTCGTTTTGCTGACGGAGACTTCCGCACCGTCAGATTTACCTGCCGCCAGTTCCAGTGCCGTGGTAACGGCTTCTTCCAGCGTCTTACGCTGCTGTGCAACTTGAGAGATGACTTTCATTGCTAATGCCATAATGTAAGAAGGAGTTAACTGAAGTCTAACAGAGAACCGTTTTTCAGTGCGCGCCTTAACTGGTAACATTAGCCTCTTTTTTTAAGGAGCCTGAGATGACAAAGCAGCCCGAAGACTGGCTCGACGACGTGCCCGGTGATGACGTTGAAGATGAAGATGATGAAATCATCTGGGTCAGTAAGAGTGAAATTAAGCGCGACGCGGAAGAACTGAAGCGTCTTGGCGCGGAACTCGTTGACCTGGGGAAAAACGCGCTGGATAAAATTCCGCTGGATACTGACCTGCGCGACGCCATCGAACTCGCCCAGCGAATCAAAAAAGAGGGTCGCCGCCGCCAGCTGCAGCTTATCGGTAAGATGCTGCGCAACCGCGATGTCGATCCGATTCGTCAGGCGCTGGACAAGCTGAAAAACCGTCACAACCAGCAGGTTGCGCTGTTCCACAAGCTGGAGCAGATCCGCGATCGACTGATTGACGATGGGGATGACGCTGTCGCTGAAGTGCTGAACCTGTGGCCAGATGCTGACCGTCAGCAGCTGCGTTCGCTGATCCGCAATGCGAAGAAAGAGAAAGAAGGCAACAAGCCGCCGAAATCGGCGCGCCTGATCTTCCAGTATCTGCGTGAACTGGCGGAAAACGAAGGCTAAGTCTCGCTGTTTTTGCCCGCAATCGTCTCCCGGATGGCGGCGCGCTGCGCCTTATCCGGGCTACGGAACCCTGTATATCAAACGGTTACTCTGTTTCGTAGGCCCGCGCAAGCGCAGCGCCGCCGGGCAAGCTGTACCAGACTCCGTTCCCGTCGTTGTGCCGGATGACGGCTAACGCCTTATCCGGCCTACGGAGCCCTGTATATCAACCGGTTACTCTGTTTCGTAGGCCCGCGCAAGCG